>NZ_JABWRO010000051.1:0-35566 GCF_014268985.1 Pseudomonas sp. RW10S2
GTGACAAACGCCGATGTCACCAGCAACAGCGCTGTAGATGATGGTGCCGCAGACCAAGGAATGGACTGCACCTGACTGACAGTCAGGTATGCCCCGGTCATCGCATTGCTGCTTGCACATGGCTCAGGATCTTCAGGCGCTGATCTCGTCAGCCAGTGCTGCCTCCACCCGCCCACCGGCAACGGTGCTCAGGAGGCCAGATCATGAGATGCCCTTGCTCCCGGACGTAAGGAGCCGCCAGTCCCGCGAAGAGGACATTCCCCACAGGTCGCAGGGGCCTTGATCCCTGATAACACTCAGCATTCTTGGCGGGATGACGTGAGGGAGAGGTCGGTAACTTCGGGAGGATAGCTATGCAACTGTGCGAAGCCCAAGGGCCACAACACTCCCCCTTGCTGGAACAGGAAGTAGCGCCTCCGCCATAGCCGGCCGCGGCCATAGGTATAGCCAAGCTCACGCCAGTCCCCCTCGAATCCGTAACTACCCTGGCTTATCCATGATGCTTCGGGCACAGGAGGAGACTTTCGCAACAGTATCGTCAGTACTATTGACGAAATCCCGAGGAAGGGCTAAATTTGCCCACATGACAAGGTAGTACCAACGGTACTGTAATGGAATCTTAGGAGCCACAATGAAGAATGCGAAGCTGTATGGCGTGATTTTGCCCTGGTTGTGGCTGCTACAGAATTTCAGCTTTTACTACGAGCACTCGGTACCGGAGACCGGGTCAGGCTACACGACAAGCATTGGGATAAACTCCCACCTTGACCAATCAATGAAAATGAGTAAACGTCATTGAACATAAGAAGACTATCCGAAATCATAGACGTCCGCGCAGGTCATACCTTTAGGGGAAAAGCGGAGGACGAAAGCCGCAGCGATGGGTATAAATTAGTTCAAATTAAGGATATCCACGAGGAAGGTATTGAATTTTCCAACCTCCCTTTTGCCGCAGTCGAACCAGGGAAAGCAAAAAGTATATTGTACACTGGCGACATACTGATCCCTTTACGCGGAAACAGAATAGAGGCTGCATTAATTACATTGCCGACAGAACTAAACGTAATCACCACAAATCAAGTTGCAATCCTGAGCACACCAAAAAATGAAATAGAGCCAGCCTACTTATGCTGGTACCTAAATTCAAGCGAAGGTCGCTCAAAATTATCGCGAATCAAAGCCGGCAGCGCCATACCCAACATAGGCCTGAAGGATCTATCAGAGATTACGATCCCGATACCTAAGACTCACAACCAGATAAAGATAACTCAGATTTACAAGAATTGGATGACTCAAAAAAAAGTGCTCGAATCATTAGCTAGAAACGGCGAGGACATTCTTGACGTTTTTTGCACCACCCTACTGAGAGAAGACTCTTGAGCGATTTTGAACACTCCATCATCGACACTATCATCGATGACCTTCGGTCGAAGACACACCTTGACACTCAGGAATACACAGATTTTTTTGTTTGTATATTCTTTGTTATATATTCTTCAATTCACAATAGAATAATTGATGACCACTTACAAGCACTCCTTCGAGAGTCAATAAAAACATCACAAAATGACATAATAGTATCTACTCTTCTGCAGGCTGCAGACCAGATTGACAGTGCCTACAGCAATGAGCTGAGCCTAAGAATCGCCATACAGCATCTAACAGAGCGTGTAAGGAACCCGTTCGCCGTAACGGAAACATGTATTCAATTATACAAGCTAATATCAAGTCATATTTTCCCTACTGCCGCCGGTGGTTTTTTTGAAAAAATCATCCAACATTTTGCAGAGGCGCAAGGAAAAAGGGCTGGGGAAGCCTATACACCTCGCGAACTAGTGAAGATGATGGTAGATATTGTCGAGCCCATAGGCGGCGAAAGTTTATACGATCCCACCTGCGGATCTGGTGGCTTTCTGATTTCCGCCAACATAAACGCTTTAACATGCAAGCATAGTGGACCGCTTAAAATTTATGGAAGAGAGATAAACTCGTCAGCCGCACGAATAGCGAAAATAAACTGTATCGTACATGGAATTACCGACTTCGAGATTCGCAAGTCAGACTCACTCCAAGAGGTTGAGGCTTCAGCTTACGACATAGTACTTGCAAATCCCCCATTTTCGCTTTCTACGAGCAGCTACCAGTCAGGCATTACCACCTCATATTTCGACTTCGGCGCTCCTCCTCCAAACAAGGCTGACTTCGCCTTTTTACAGATGATTTTGAAATCACTCAAACCAGATGGACGCGCTGCAGTACTCGTTCCAATTGGAGTTCTATTTCGAGGTGGTTTAGAGGGGGCCATCAGGAGAAGCATTATCCAAAATGGATTAGTTGATGCAGTGATTGCTCTCCCAGGAGGAATGCTCAAAAATACTGGAATACCGACTGCAGTATTAGTTCTCAAAAAAACTGGAACCACCAACAAACCGGTTCTACTAATCGATTCGCCCGAAGCAGAAAAATATACAAATGACAATTTCTCGATGGAATCAAGAGCTCCATTTTACGCAACCCTAGAAATATATAAAACCCGAAGCGAATTTGAAGGAATTTCAAAACTAATAAAAATAGAACAACTTGAGAGCAACAGCTACAGCTTAAGCCCATCAAGATACATGGATAGCCAGCAGTCACAAAAAAACTCGATAACCACCCTTACTGAAAAACAGAAAACACTTGAAACACAACTATCAGCACTTCAAAAAGAATTTTTCGAACTACTAACTTCAAACTAACCGCCAACCTAACAAGAGCAAACAGAAAACGAAAACAATACTTTTAAGCTCTGCCAATGTGCAATGGCTCGCAATGCGAGCCATTGAGCTCAAGTAAAACTCAGACGCCACGTCCCAAGCTCTACTTCTATAAAATATAGATTTTCGCCCTCAAAATTACGGCTTTACTCCACGCTAATTATCAGACCCATGTTTCACAAAGCATTTCAGCCTGCGCTAGCACCATTTGCGTCGCTTCCTCTTGCTGATCTGGGGGGTATTTGTACTTTCGCAAAATTCGCTTTACCATCAAACGCAACTTCGCCCGTACACTGTCGCGATTGCTCCAATCCACTGTCACATTCTGTCGCAAGCTGCTAGTCAACTCATGAGCAATCTTGGCCAGCGTTTCATCTCCAAGATCTCGCACGGAGGCCTCGTTATTGGCAAGAGCGTCGTAGAAGGCCAGCTCATCTTCATTGAGCCCCAGCTGATCACCACGCTTACTGGCAGCGGCGAACTTTTTAGCCATCTCGATCAGCTCTTCGATTACTTGGGCCGTCTCAATTGATCGGTTCTGATAGCGCTTGATTACGCTATCGAGAAGTTCAGAGAATTTTTTTTCCTGTGCCAGGTTGCTGGAAAATTTGCTCTTAATCTCGCCTTCAAGCAGGCGTTCCAGCATCTCTACAGCGAGGTTCTTCTCCGGGAGATTCCGCACCTCCGCAAGAAACTCATCGTCTAGAAGCCCAATGTTGGGCTTATCCAAACCCACAGCTTCAAACACATCTACAACCTCACCCGACACCACGGCATTGCCGATGATCTGGCGGATGGCTAACTCTCGCTCTTCGTCCGTCTTTTTCTTCTGACTGATTTCTCGCTTGGTCAGCAGCACTTTTATCGCCTGGAAAAATGCCACTTCCTCGCGCACCGCTTTGGCTTCATCCAACGTGCAACAAAGCGTGAAGGCCTTACTCATGGCAAGCGCATTGTCAGCAAAGCGTTTTTTGCCATCCTCGAGCCCAAGCACATGGTTGGCAGCTCCGGCCAGCAGCTTGTGCCCTCCCGTGAGGTAATTGCTGTAATCGAAGCCATACAGCATGCTGCGGAGAACATCTAGCTTCTCCTCCAGCACAGCATAAGCTTCGTGAGCATCCACCGTAGGACGCCCCCTGCCCTTACTAGCCGTGTACTCTTTAAGCGCAGCCTTAAGCTCGTTGGCAATGCCAATGTAGTCCACCACCAAACCACCCTGCTTATCTTTGAACACGCGATTCACGCGCGCAATAGCTTGCATCAGGTTATGGCCCTTCATTGGTTTGTCGACATATAGCGTATGCACGCAAGGCGCATCAAAGCCGGTCAACCACATATCCCGAACGATCACCAGCTTGAGCGGATCATTTGGGTCCTTGAAGCGCTTCTCTAGCCTTTTCTTCACCTGATTGGGATAGATGTGTGGGCGCAACAGAGCTTTGTCAGACGCACTACCCGTCATGACGATCTTCAACGCGCCTTTTTCCGGATCGTCGTCATGCCAGTCAGGACGCAGAGCGATGATCTCGTTATATAGGTGGACACAGATCTCACGACTCATGGCCACAATCATCGCCTTGCCGTTTTGCGCCTGATTGCGCTCTTCGAAGTGCGCCACCAGATCGGACGCCACGCTTCTGATACGCGGCTCAGCACCTACCACCTGCTCTAACGCAGCCCAACGCGACCTCAAGCGAGACTGCTGATCCTCCTCCTCGTCCTCCGCCAACTCGTCGACTTCATCGTCGAGATGGGCCAACTCACTCTCCTTTAGCGACAACTTGGCCAGTCGGGATTCGTAGTAGATAGCCACAGTGGCGCCGTCTTCCTTGGCCTGCTGCATGTCATAAACATGGATGTAGTCGCCAAACACCGCACGGGTATCACGGTCTTCGCTAGAGACTGGGGTGCCGGTAAACGCTACGAAAGTGGCATTGGGTAACGCATCGCGCAGGTGCTGGGCGTAACCGACCTGGTAAACAGCATGCGCTTCAGCCGCCTGCGAACCAGGCGCTTTTAACGAGGCACTGAAGCCATATTGAGTGCGGTGTGCCTCATCAGCGATCACAACAATATTGGAACGCGGGGAAAGCACTGGGAAGCTGTCTTCGTCCTCGCCCGGCATGAACTTCTGAATAGTGGCGAAGACAATACCGCCGCTGGGCCGATTAGCGAGCTTCTCGCGCAAATCACCGCGAGTTGCGACCTGCGCCGGCTGCTCACGTAGCAGGTCCTGCGACAGTGAGAACACCCCGAAGAGCTGCCCGTCCAGATCGTTGCGGTCAGTGATCACCACGATGGTCGGGTTCTCCATTGCGGCTTCTTGCATCACCCGTGCCGCGAAACAGGTCATGGTGATGCTTTTACCGGAGCCTTGGGTGTGCCAGACCACCCCTCCTTTGTGAGTACCGCCAGGGCGTGAGGCAGTGACCACCTGCTGAATAGCTGCCCGCACTGCATGAAATTGATGGTAGCCGGCGATTTTTTTTACCAAACGACCCTCGTCTTCAAACAGTACGAAGTAGCGTAAGTAATCGAGCAGCATGGCAGGCTGCAGCACCCCGCGCACCAACGTTTCTAGCTCGTTGAATTGCCCCAATGGGTCAACGGTCACGCCATCGATGGTGCGCCAGCGGGCGAATCGCTCGATATCGGCTGACAACGAACCCATGCGGGCCTCACTGCCATCGGCGATGATCAAGATTTCGTTGTACTGGAAGATGTCCGGGATCTGCTCCTTGTAGGTCTGGATTTGGTCGAACGCCTTTACCAGATCTGCATTTACATCTGCCGGGTTCTTCAACTCTAGCAGCACCAACGGCAGGCCGTTGAGGAACAGAATGATGTCCGGGCGGCGAGTATGCTTCGGCCCCTGAATAGTGAACTGGCTGACCGCCAGCCACTCATTACTCGGCACATTCGCCCAATCGATCAGTCGTACAAAATCACCGCGAGTTTCGCCATCCCTTTGGTATTGGACGGGCACGCCACTGACCAGCAGGCGATGGAAAATACGGTTGGCAGAAAGCTGAACAGGTACCCCTAACTCCAGTACGTGCTGCAAGGCATCCTCACGTGCAGACACTGGTACCAGTGGGTTCAATCGGGCAATTGCAGCTCGCAAACGCTCCACCAGCACTACCTGGCGATAGTTTTCACGCTCTGGAGTTTCTCCGTCGTGCGCAATATCCGGCCCATGAAGTATCTGGTAGCCTTGCTCAGCAAGCCAGCCAAGAGTTTCCTGCTCCAACTGGTCTTCAGTCATTATCCAATCTCATCCCTAGACCCTAACATTTCCCCGAAATCAGCCGCCTGAGGCTCAGGTGCTCCGTACGGCATATCCCGCGCCAATTCGCGACGCTTTCTCAGTAACTCGTGCAGCGTCGCCTCATTTATAGGCATTCTGCCATCAAGAACAATCGGGTAATAGACATACACATCCTTCTTCTAACCGATTTGATAGCCGCGATCAGTTGCCTGGTCCTTCTTGGCCGGGCTCCAGCAGCGTCCCAAAGGGATAACGAGGTTCCGCAGCGACGCCACTTTCCTTCCGTAAAGGAATTCCTGCGGACTCAGCGCCCAGCAAGTGTTCGTTATCCAGCTCAAACGGCAACACCCATAAGCTCATGCCCATTCCGTAATCGAAAACCGGCAGCGCTTTCTGGAGCCCAGACCAATGCGGATAAATCAGCACCAGCTTCGGCACTTCATCGCCTCTTTGATATTTATGCCCGTAAGCAAACAGCTGATAGAAATCGCTCTGGCTTAAGTGGTAGTTCTTATCAGGTCTACCAGCATCGATGCGCTTCCACTTGGTATCAACAATCCAGCGGTGTCCGGACCGGTCGATAAGCAAATCCGGTTTCAGGCAGAACATCTTTCCGTTGTCATGCTCGCAGAGATAATTCCGGCTGGATTGTGGCGTCAGTTTCGCGCTTGGTAGCAATTTCCCCCCCAGCCACCCCTCAACATATTTTTCAAACAACTTTTCCATCGGAAACAGCATGCTCATCCCGCGCCACTCGCCGCTTACTGCAATCGGCATCTGCTGGTTGAGGATCAGCTCGCACCAGGGCTTTATCGCCTGGTAATGCGCCATCAGCCGGTCGCGGCTCCAGGCGCGTAAATCCTGGCTCACCTGCTTGCTAACCGGCACCTCGGCCAGCATCGCCCGCAGCTCGTTGGCCAGGCGCCAGTTGGCGGCATCCTGCGTACTCTTGGCCACCTGCTCCAACGCCAGCTTGAGCAAGCGGTTCTCGGCACGGTCCGGCAGGAACACATCGTGGCGAATCTGGAAGTGATGCTGGCGCCCCGGTGGCTGGCGCATCTGTGCGACCACATTGAGCTGGCCTCGGAGAAAACGCTGTTCCTCCTCGATGCGCTGGTAGTCGAAGCGCACACCACGTTTTACCAGCAGATCCAGCTCCGAAAGGAACTGGCCCATCACCCACTCACTGAGCGGTGTATCGAACAGCTCAAGACTCGTCACCGAGGCCTCGCGGGGTTTGAGCTGCAAAGCCCGCTGAATCAGCTTGCGCAGAAGCGCACGCCCCTTCACCAGACAATCGCCCTGCTCATGGTGCTTGGGCAGAATCTCCAGGCGCGTACCACAGGGCGTTTCCAGCACACCCACGTAGCTGTCCCATTTCAGCGAGCGCCGCCCCTCTACCTGCAGCAACGTGGCGCCATTGCGATTAAAGCTAGCACTCAGCTCACAGAGCCAGTCAAAGGCTGATTCAGAAATCTGCGCACAGTCGAGGTTGCCGGGTGCGACGGCAGCCGTGGTCAGGCGAGCGTATTCACGAACGCTGACGAATGCGCTCAAGCACTCTCCTCCTCTAATTCTTCTGCTGGCTCCTCGGCCCTGGTATTCACCGCGATGACGCCCGCATACGCAGAAAGCCGCTTGAACGCTGCATCATTGATTCGCCATAAGCCACCTTGGGCCGGCACGCTGATGCTGCCGAACAGTGCCGCCACATCCTGTTTTTCCTGCTCCACGAAGCGGTCGACCGCCAGCTTGCGGTGGTCGTTGAACACCCACTGAATACGCTGCCAGTCCTCGAAGAAGTACTCCTGCAACAGGGGCAGAATCTGGTTGCGGAAGATGCTTTCAAGCCGCGCCAACGTAGGGTCACCAGTGAGCGGCATAAAGTAGGCATGCCCCAGGCAATGATCCCGATCCAGCAGCACCTCGATACGCTGGTTCATCACCCGCAGCAGTCGGCCGATATTCAGCCCAGCTAGCTCAACGTCATCCAGCAGCTCGGGCCGTGGCGGCATCTCGCGGAACACGAAGCGTCGACGCAGGGCAATATCCAGCCCCGCCAGCGAGCGGTCGGAGGTGTTCATAGTGCCGATCAGGTAGACGTTGTCCGGCACACTGAAGTGCCGCTTCGAGTATGGCAACACGGCCTCAAGCGCCTCTGAGGCACCGGCACGCTTGGACGGCTCGATCAGCGTGATCAGTTCACCGAAAATGCGCGAGATATTGCCGCGGTTAATCTCGTCAATAATCAGCACATGCGGCAATTTCGGCCCAACCACGGGCCGCTTAGCCTCGCCCACCAGGCTGAGGCCGGCCTGCTGTAACCCCTGCTGCAATTCGGGCCAACTGATGCGGCTCATGGGGTACAGGGTTTTCAGCGTCAGGCCACGACCGCCATTGAGTTCGGTGATGTCGAAGTCAATATCGGTCAGCAGCCAGTTGACCGGCAGACGATGTACATAGTCCTTGCGCACCCCCTCCGGCACCTCGGGGTTGTACTCATACTCGCCGGTAACCACCCCCACCGCGCAAATACTCTTGCGAGTACCTAGACAGACCAGCACATCACCCTCTTCGACCTCACTCCCGAAGCTGGCCAGTGAGCTCTGGTCATTGCTGCCAAGCTTGAGCGCAGGATCAGCCAGATCGGCCTGGCGAATATCACCCACCTTGTGCCAGCCGATACGGGCTTCACCATGCTGGAGACAGTAGCGTCGGGTGCGCCCGTCGCTACTAGCCTCCTCGATGGAAATCTTCCAGATGGTTGGGTCTTTCTTCAGACCCAGTTTCTGCTCAAGCACCGGGTCGCCACTGGCATCCAAACACAGCTGGACAAACACACCCTTGGCCACATCGTAAGCAAGCGCTCCACCAGGGTTACCCTCGCTGTTCGGAGGCAAAGCCCTCAGCCCCTCGACGAAATCCTCGTAGCTGAAGCTCTGGTGGAAGGTGACGAAGCGAATGCGCTTCTGGGCAACGAACTCATCGAAATGCCGCTTGCGCTGCTCACGCGGCAGCGAAAGGAGTTGCGGCGCGAGAACTTCCAGCGCCGCGTCGATTGTTTCGTAGGTCTTGCCGGTGCCCGGCGGGCCGTACAGGATCTGATTGAGCGGTGCTACCTGCCGCTCACCACCTGGAGTTAGCGATTGCACTGCAGTTACCTCATCCATGGAGTCAGCCTCATAGGCCAAGCAGAGAGCTTCCAGCGCCGCCATATCGGCGAGCTTGATGGACAGAGCCGGGTTGCCCACAGCCAGTGCCGGCGCACAGGAAGCAAGACCGCTGTGGCGTGTGTCTTGGGGTGAGTAGTGTTCGCAGTCCAGCCCCGCAATGGCCTGCCGCCAGTTACCAGGCGCAACGAACAGGCTCAGCTTGCCGTTTTCGCGCAGTAAGGCCAGTTCGCGGTCATTGCTCAGGCGAAAGCCAGCCATTTTCTTGGTGACATTGATCTCCGTGAACCGCTCAGGGTCGGCACTGAAAAAATCCAGCGCCTGCTCGGTCAGGCTGTGCTTGCGATGCCATTCTTGCGCCTGCGCCCACACCTGATCAGAGTAAGCAAAGAGGTTCTGCCCTTGCCGCTGAGCCATCAACTGACGCTGCAAGGGCGCCAGCAGCTCATTGTGACTGGTCTTACGCCCCAACGCCGCGCACAGGTCGCGGGCTGCGAACACACAGAGAATGCTGGGCTCTTGCCGGTTCTGATAAAGGAACGCGACTTTCCATTTCACCACCGGCCCGAGATCGACCTGCTCGATTGCCTCCAAATCGCCCACACGCGCCGCCTCAGCCACCGTCACAATATGCTGGCGCACGGTGGCAAACGCCTGCTCTGCGCTGCTGCCGTACTTCTTCAGCCAGGCGTGCTCGTCGGTGAACACACGATGGGGATTGCTCTTTTGCTTCTTGTCCAGCCGGGAAAACACGCCGAACTTGAAGGATGACCCACCCCAAATCGAGCCCAAAGACTCAGTATGTTTCTCCAGCCAGCGGCAAAAGTGGTCGTCCGAGCCAGCAAGGTTGTACTGCTCAAGGGTCATCTGATACAGGCTTTCCAGCGACCAGCGCTCGAGAAACTGCGTCCACAGTGCTTCGCGCTCGGCAATGGGCTCGTTCATTGGGCAGTACCCCTATCATTCAGCAGAGCCTGCGCCTCCGGCAGGCGCAGCTGGCCAGAGATCAGGCGGGGTAAGAGGGTGTCGCGGAGTTGGGTGAGGGTTTGAGCCCGCTGCTCATTACCAAAAATCATTTGGTGGATTGGCACAACCAGAGTGTTGAACTGCTCAATCACCTTCTGCGGAGGGTGAACGACACGGAGTCGCTTCAAATCAGCCACGGTAACGTGGCCTAGCCCAGTGGTTTGTTTGTTTCGTGCCAGCTCCGCGAATACTGGCTTTAAGTTTCTGAGCATTTGAAGCACAAACGAACGCTCAAAAGCTTCGTGGGGTAACACTCGAAAAATGTGTTGATTCAGCAGCGCTGGAGCATGCTGCCAAACGAAGGTATCGATTGACGTGTCTGGGTTGCCTGACCAGGAGAAAAGGATGTCGCCTGTTTCAATTAAGTACTTAGCCGGCATGGCAACGTCCGAAAACGCAGTTTGAGCGCTAACCCCTGCCTTCAGCTCAGCGATCTTGATGATTGGTAAACCACGCCGCTCCGCATTTGGCTCGAACGCTTTATAGGCCGCACCGTTTATATAGGTCGCCATATCGTAGATAGGGCGTGACATCCACCCCTCCGGCACCAAGCCCAACTCGGACTCCGTGAAGCTATCGGGGAACAGGGCGGCGGTGGTGGCGTCCATGCTTTCCGGCTGGCGGCCTTCGGCCTTCGCACGTACGGGGTCAAAATCGACGAACCAGGATTTGAACAGCGCCTGGGCGATGGCTTCCAGGGTGGCGTTAGTTTCGCGTAGCAGAGTGATGCGGTTGTCGAGCGGCCCAACCGCAGCAGCTATCGCCTTCTGTTGTAAAAGTGGCGGGCAATCGAACCTCACTTGTCCAAACGCACTTTTATTCAGAATGGGCTGCGCAGAACCGCCTGCCAAACCACGAATTTCATCCTTTCTAAGCGAAAGGTTGTAATACAAGAATTCTGGACAGAATCGATCCTCATCGACAACAACAGCGTTAATCTGCTGATTAGTTACACAACTCGACCTCGTAAGCGCTGCCTTCCCCATATCAGAGCCGATGCATGTAACCAACACACTTCCAGCCGGAACAATGGAGCTTTTTACGGAGAGAGCACCAGCCTTAGATATTCTACGAGCCGTCTCATCAATCCACTTAGAACCATCAAAGTCTGGCGGCGTTACAAATGGCACATCACGGCCAACATATTCAGCCACATTGCCTTTTGGCGTCTTTCCCGTAACGATTCGCCCCGCCTCGTCAAGGCGATATGAGCGCCACTCAGAACTCATACCCCAGCCCTCCCAGCTTCTGCCGGATCAACTGATCGAGCTCCGCCCCCTTGGCCATCTGTTCGCCGAGCTTTTCCGCGAGCTTCTGCATCTTGTCGGCGAAGGCTTCGTCGTCGTCTTCCACCTCCTCGGCTCCGACATAGCGGCCCGGGGTCAGCACATGGCCATGCTCGGCAATCTCACTCAGAGTAACGCTGCGGCAGAAGCCGGGAATATCGGCGTACTCGCCTACATGCCCGCCCTCGTCCAGTGCTTCGCCACGCCAGGTCGCCACGGTGCTGGCAATGCGCTCGATATCGGCATCGGTCAACTCGATCTGCACCCGGCTGACGCTGGTACCCAGCTTGCGCGCATCGATAAACAGCACCTGGCCGCTGCGGTCGATGCCGCCAGTGCTCAGGGCATGGCGTTTGTCCTTGGCCAGGAACCACAGGCAAGCAGGAATCTGGGTGTTGAAGAATAGCTGGCCGGGCAAGGCGACCATCACTTCCACCACGTCGGCCTCGACCATGGCACGGCGAATCTCGCCTTCGCTGTTCTGGCTGGAGCTCATCGAACCGTTGGCCAGCACGATACCGGCGCGGCCGTTGGGCTTGAGGTGATAGAGCATATGTTGCAGCCAGGCATAGTTGGCGTTGCCTTGCGGCGGCGTGCCATACACCCAGCGCGGGTCGCCTTCCAGGCTGCCGTGCCACCAGTCGCTGATATTGAACGGCGGGTTGGCCAGTACGAAGTCAGCGCGTAGATCACTGTGCTGATTGCGTACGAAGGTATCCGCCGGCTCCTTGCCCAGGTTGAAGTCGATGCCGCGAATGGCCAGGTTCATCGCGGCCAGACGCCAGGTGGTGGGGTTGGACTCCTGGCCATAGATGGACACATCGCCCAGCTTGCCACCGTGGGCTTCGATGAACTTCTCCGACTGCACGAACATACCGCCACTACCGCAGCAGGGGTCATACACCTTGCCATGGTGCGGATTGAGCACCGCCACCAGGGTTTTCACGATGCTCGCCGGTGTATAGAACTGCCCGCCCTTCTTGCCTTCGGCGCTGGCGAACTGTCCGAGGAAGTATTCGTAGACCTGACCGAGCAGATCGCGGGCGCGGCCCACGTCGTCACCGAAACCGATGGTGGAGATCAGGTCCACCAGCTCACCGAGCTTGCCGTCCGGCAACTGGGCGCGGGCGTAGCGCTTGTCGAGAATGTTCTTCAGCTTGGGGTTTTCCGCCTCGATGGCGGCCAGGGCCTCGTCGATACGCTTACCGATATCCACCTGTTTGGCGGCGGCGCGAATCGACTCCCAGCGCGCCACTTCCGGCACCCAGAACACGTTGACCTCACGGTAGTAGTCGCGGTCTTCCAGCTCGGCGTTGAGCGCCTCTGAGTCGTCTTCGCCCAAGTAGTAATCGTCATTCTCGTCGGTCAGCTTGCGTTCCAGCTCGGCACGGCGGCCGGCGAAGCTGTCGGAGATGTACTTGAGGAAGATCAGTCCGAGCACGATGTGCTTGTACTCGGCGGCATCCATATTGGCGCGCAGCTTGTCGGCTGTGGCCCAGAGGGTTTTCTCCATGGCCTCGATACTGGTGGCAGCCTGTACTTTGACCGCCTTGGCCTTACTGGCTGCCGCTTCGACGACATAGCTGGCGGATACTTCGGCCACCGCCGGCTCGAAACGCTCGCGCGCCTTGCTCAGCGCCTGCGCCGCCAGGCTGGCACCTGCGGCCTGGGCGCGCAGCACGGAGCCGCCACGCCCGCGGCCTTTGACCAGCACACCCTCACCGATTAGCGCGTCGCGCGATTCCCAGAATTGCTCTTCACTCAGGCCGGTGAACTGGCTCTTGAGTCGCTCATAAAGGGCCTGATTGCCGATGCTGCGGCCATCTTCCGGTACTGCTGCCAGCAACGCCTGGGCCAATTCACTCATGCATAACACTCCCACACCGTCCACCAGATAGGCCGGCCAATACTCAAAAGGGCAATGAACAAACGAGAGGGAACCTGAGAAAGCCTCAAAACAGCGCTTTAATGCACCGCTTCATTCAGAGAGCCATCCCTGGACCACGCAAGCTGCCATCATTTTGCAATGCGCGCCACCTTATCGGCTGGCAGAGCACGGGTAAAGCGGTGGCCTGATTTCCAGGGGTATTTCTGAAACACCACACTAGGAGCCCCTGACCTGCGAGCCCAGGGGCAACAATCAGCAGCGCGTCCATTTGCTTGATAGATTCGGCCCCGATTCGTTTTTGGGCGCGGTCCTCACAACGCACCGTCCATCGGAATCCAGACCACGCAGCGTTCCAACTGGTATTCCAAGCGAGTTGACCAATCAATTATTAATTAGACAAAACAGTTAGGTACCCACTCGTTTCAGATTACCCCGGCCCCACATCAGTCACTCTAGGACCACCCCATGCCCCTCCACGACTCAATCATCCTTGAAATCCAGGAGGGAGCCCTACCCCACCCTCTCCGCGCCAAAGATCTCCTCACCGCCGATCGCCACGTCATCCGCCAAACCGCAAACGGAAACGTCGACTACTACCGAGTAGGCTTCAGCTTCTACAAAAAAGACTACATCCGCACACAACTGGCTAACGCAGCCCAAAATACGGGGCACTGGGTCAATGCGGGCAAAGCTCCACAATACAAACGCATCGCCAAAGGCCTCTACGAGGTACTGGGCCTGAACGAGCAGGAAGAAACCCTGGACCAACCCGAATCCACCCAACCCGTGCCCGTCCAGCCAAAACCGCACTTCGGCCAAAGCATCGAAGCCCGCTTGCTTGATCACCTGATCCAGACCCCGTTTCAAATCCTCGACCGCAAACGCCGCGCACTTCACCCCGCGAAACCCGCATTTGGCTTCAAGGCTCGCTTGGACGCTTACTTCTGGCCAAACCCAGCCACCAACTTCAACGCCACCGAAAAGATCCTCGACAGTTTCATCACAAGGGCACGTTCACTGAGCCCGGATCTGAACCGCAACGCCAGCGCAGTGCTTCAACTTTTCACCGATATATGCAAATGGGGCGGAGTGCGTGTGCCTACCCAGGATCCTCAGGCAGTCATCGATAACCTGCGCCTGGCTAAACTTCGTAGCCGCACTCAGACCGCCGCGATGAACAGCGCCTGGACCAAACTCTATGCCGTGTTCTACCCCGAAGATTTCCTGATCTATGACTCCCGCGTGGCAACAGCATTGCTTGCTCTGGCCGAAGCCGCTTTGTCAGATGTCGACATCGCCCAGTTGCGCCAGCGCTATCCGGCACTGGGGCGGGTCGCTGGTCGAGGCGGTTCACGCCCTAGGGCCACTTACCTTGCCTGGCGCAACGCTTACAGATGCTGGGCGGCCCAGCTTGATGCCAATGCGCTGGGCCGAGCCATGTTGGCTGCCGTTGATCAGTCTGGCCCGGAGCAGTACACGTTACGCCATCTCGAGGCAACGTTATTTATGGAGGGCTACTGAGAGCCTTTGCTGTAGCCGTGGGCGGTTAGCGAGGCGGGTTCAGGAGAACCACTGCGCCAACGTTTCTTTCGCCTTTGTCACATGTTCTTCCTTGATATGGGCAGCGGTTGCTGCCAACGCTGCGCAGAGCACACCAACATCATCGGTATAACCAATGAAGGGGGTCACATCCGGGATTACGTCGATAGGCGAGATGAAGTACCCCAGCGCGCCGTAGATGGTGGTCTTGGCCCAGGTCGGGGTGTCGTTGTCGGTGGCCGAGTAATACATTTTCAGCGCAGGCTCCAGCGCCGTTTCGCCTGCAGCCTTGGCGAAGTTTTTGATCTTGTCCCAGAACGAATCGTCGGAGTAGACGTGTTCGAAGTTTTCGTTTGCCATGGGTTTAGCTCCATTCAGTAAGTGAGTGCGCAAGCGTCCAGTAATGTGCAATGGGCTGTCATGCGACAGCTCATTTCATCTGGCGAATGCTACTGGGTATGTGTTCGTAGATATGGTCGATCACGGCATGCAAGTTGTAGCCGCAGGTGGCGCTGTAGCAGATCGGCTGTTTGATGGTCAGGCCAGTGGCTTCCAGCAGGCGACGCTGCACGGACTTGGCCTTTTCATCGAGAAAGGCGATCAGTTCAGGTTCCGGCCGGTTGCGCTTCTCATCCCAGTGGCGGCCTTTCATGGCCATGTCAGCCTGATTGATGATGACGATCACCCGATCGGCTGAGATGGCCTTGAGCACTACTTTCTCCAGTAGGCTGAACGCTGTACCCAGGTCTCTCGAGCCGCCGTCCAGAATTACCATGACCAGGTCGATGAAACCGTGCTCGGGATTGTTCTTGGTCACCAGGCCGAGGTGCTCGGTGATCGCCTTGCTGTGACGCAGGTCGGCGTCTTTGCCGTCGCCCAGCCCGGCTGAATCATGGAAGCGCAAGTGGCTGTGCAGGCGATAGGCGTCGACTGCCTGTGTGTGAGGGTCGACACCATCGCCTACACCGGCAACGGCATTGCCGAACAGGGCGTTCAGCGTGGAGCTCTTGCCGGTTCCTGTACCCCCCACCAAAAGAACATCCAAGGGATAGAGCAGGCCACACTGTTCGATTTTCGTGCGGATGTCGTCGCGGCGGTAATTGCTGCCTTGCTGAAGCCAGAGGATCTGTTTGGTCGCGTCTGCCGTAGCACTCAACATGTTCGAAAGAGAATGGGTGAAGAACATCCTGCCCTCCCTTGATGAGCCTCGGCGCTACGCCGGCTCGTCTGCGAATGGGCTAGAAAATGCTCTTGAACAAGCCGAATACAGCGCCGCCAACGCCGCCGATGATCCTGCCTGCCGCTTCGGCAACCCCGCCAAATTTACCGCCGAGCAATCGGTCAATGGCCTTGCCTGCTTGCGCTCCCAGATCGGCACCCGCCGAAGCACCCTCTCTTATGGACTCAAGTACCGAAATGCTGATTTCCTTGCGATAGTCTTCAAGACGGTCGTCGTCTTTCCACATTTGCTCATCGACATTGACGTCCTGGATGAACACCGCACGTTTTTGCGCCTTGGTGTGACGCAGGATGTGCAACAGCAGTTTCGACAGGTTGTACGGGTTCTGCGCGTCGCTGGTCTCTTTGTAACCGGCTGCGTAATAGATCGGTTCCACGTCGACGCCTGTGGCTTCCTTGATGCGTCGTTTGGTGGAGGTCACTTTCTCTTCGAGGAACTTCACCAGCTCTGGCTCAGGCTGATTTCGGCCCTTGTCCCAGTGACGCCCCTTCATGGCCATGTCGGCCTGGTTGATGGCCACCAGCAGACGTTTATGTTCTCCGTTCAGCGCGGGGATGATCACCTGGCTGATCAGTTCGAACGAGGTGCCAAGGTCACGACTGGAACCGTCGAGAATCACCAGCACCAGGTCGATGAGTGGCTCGCCATGCTCATCGAGTTCGGCCAACTTTGCTGTGATGTTCCTGGCATGGCGAATATCCGCCTCCTTACCATCGCCCAGGCCCGGGGAGTCGAACAGCACGATGTTATTCAGTTCGTAGCGGGCGATTTCCATGGTCTCGGGGTCGACGCCCTGGCCGACCTTGGCTTTGTCGGTATTGAACAATGCATTGATCGTCGAGGACTTGCCGCATCCGGTTGCCCCGGTGATCAACAGGTTGACCTTGGTATCTTTGAGTCGCGCCAGATTACGGTAGATGGTGTTTCTGGCAGCCTCATCCAGATGCGCATCTTTCTGGATGGCGTCGGCAAGGTCGTCGATGAAGTGCTGTGCTTTCATAGCTGGTTCGCATCCTTGAATCAGGTTGTACATGGCTGTGGCGAAAAGTCTTTCCGCGTGTTCTACCCCAGAACATCAACCGAGCAAGTCACCCCACTTGCGCTGAATCTCCCGCTCCTCTTCCAGCACCTTGCTGGCCAAGGCCTCAAACCACTTTTCAGCAAAGTGATTCGCCTCCCTCAGAAGCGCCAGAATGTCTTCAGACCCCAGATACCCGGCCTGCTGCATGGACGAGTCATTCTCCAGCAACTGACGGACCATCTTGTTGAGCGTCTGTCTATCCACCATCTTGGCCAGCCCCAACGCCACAGGCAGGCATTCAGCCTCTGTGTCCACCGTTGCGCCTGCCGTTTGCTCATAGCGTTCGCACAACATCATGTAGCCCATGAAATAGGCCTGGAACACGTTTTCTTGCTGGCGGGCCTGTTCGGGAATCTTGTGGAACGAGAAGCCGTACATGATCGACAGCACACTCAGTACCTGAGCCTCGACCTGCTGAGCAGGCTCTTCCAACCTTTCAAGGCGACGCAAGATCAGGTTCAGGAAGGTGACCGGCAGTTTGTACATCCAGATTTCATCGTCCTCCCCTGCCGCCTCTTTGCGGATCGTCTGGTCCAGCGCCTTGAACCTGGCCAATACATCGCGTCCACTCGCAACAGGCACGGTTTCCCCCAATAGCTCGTCCAGCTCGTCATTGAACGTGCGTGGACGCGCGCCGTTGGTGAGCAGCAGTTCCCGGGACAGGCTTTCATTCTGCAGGAGCTTTTCGAGTAACTTGTCGCGGTTGTCTAGCATGAAGCGGACAAATACCTGCTCCTTCAATGCCAGGCGCACAACACCGGGCAGAAACGCATACAAGAAGGACGCGAGCTTCTCGACGTTTGCATCATCGCGAATCGCCGCCAGCGAGGCCTCGCCAGTACGCTCCTTGAGCAAGGGGATGATCTTCGACTTGTTCTGCTCGATAGCACTGGCGACATAGCCCAAGATCTTGTCCTTGGTGCCTGGCTTGTCGGGCTGATCCAAACTCTCCAACACTTGAACGCGTGTGCCTTCGACTTCAACGGGGAGCTTGGATACCGGGGCGATGGTAGGAGCCGGAGATACCTTCGGTTCAGCGATAACTCGCTCTACCGAGGCGGGCTCGACTGCCAATGAAGGCGACGATGGGCTGGTGCTGGTGGCACGTATCGCATCCAGCGCCTGGTTGATGGCGTTGAGGAACGGCGTCAACTCTTTGCTACCCAATTGGGTCAGGCTGCCAATCTTTCTGGAATTCACGAACAAGTCGCGTTTTTCGACATGCAGTTCCTGGGTGTGTCGCCAGAAGAACAGGCGCGGCGTATCGAACACCATCTTTAGCGCCAGTGTCTCGCGGGCCAACAGCAGGCCTTCCTTGGCACTGCCGAACAGGGTGTCATCGACCAGGACCAGAACGTCGTCTGCTGTCAGGTTCCCGCCATAGGAGGCCAAGGCTGCCTGAAGCTTCTTGGGCGGGATATGAGGCTGAACGAACACACGCTCAGGAGCCAATCGCTGGGCGGCAACCAGTATCGCTTCTGCAAGCTGCTCGACCTGCTCCTCGGTCAGCTCACTGCCCACAGCTGTTGTGCCAGCACTGGCTTGTGCATCAGGTACATCACCGGCTTGATCACGCCCCGCGGCCCATTTTCCCAGCAGCGTGAAGAAAACTTGAACGTCTTCCTTGGCAGGTACGTTCAAGGTCATGATCGCCTTTTTGCCGGCGTAGACCTTGTTGCCCTGACCGCTGATGGCTTGCATGCGGTCGAATGGGTACACCGCTGGGTCGGTGAAAATTTCCTTGACCACCAACTCGTCCGCGGTCACCAGAGCCCCGTCTTTACCGCTACCGAACACCGTGTCATCGATGAGGACCAACACCTCGCTCGGATCGACATGAGGGGCGTAGGTCGAGACGGCGTTGCTCAAGAGTTTTTTCGGGATATCGGGCGATACGTAGATCTTGCCCGCGCCGGAGTAGGTCTTGGCGTTCAAAAAATCGAGTAGAGTCATCATTCCATTCCTGACGCGGCCCGGCTGCGGTATTCGCTCGCGCGGGAGATCCTGTTTATGAACACTGTTCGAAAGAGCCCAATACTATCAAAATGCCTTCACCGGTATTCAAGGTCTCTGTGGTGGCATTCCGAACACCGGGCTTGTGCTTTCCGGGCTTTCTAGCCATGCAACCCTGCATCACTGCACTCCCGCCTTCTTGGACACGCCCTCCAGCAGCCCCTGCAACTCCCTAACCCGCTTCCTCTCCGCCACCAACGTCCGCTTCAGCTCCTTGTTCTCACTCTCGAAAATCCGCGCCCAGCGCAGCGCCTCCCGGCACCGACTCAACCCCTCCCACAGATCTCGCAGCTTGATGTACTGCAACAGCATCACCAGCAGGATGACGCCGATCATTGCCATCGCGCCCAGTGCAACCCAATCGTAGATACCCATGTGTCAATCTCTCCCTATGCGGCGATGTGCCTTCATGCCACACAGACGATATGTAGAGTTAAACGACAGGTCCATAGTGTTGACTCATACAGGTAAAGTATCCGCACACATGGGGGGCTCATGAAACGCAAACAATCCATCGCCCAGGTTCGCTGGGACCTGGCGCTTCGCTATCGGTTGATCGAGACCATTGTCTGGTGGGAAGGCCGGCTGACCACGGGCCATCTGATGCAGAGCTTCGGCATCAGTCGCCAGCAGGCGTCGAAAGACATCAACACTTACATCACCGAGCATGCGTCAAAAAACTTGACATATGACAAGCAACTCAAGGGCTATGTGCCGAGCAAGACCTTCAATCCGCGCTTCATCGACCTCAGCGCCAGTGCCTATCTCGACCTGCTGGCTCAGAACAATGAGCGTGCGCCCCACATCGAAGGGCTGAAGCTGGCGTATGCCCATACCCTGGTGCTGCAGGTGCCTGATCGCAGCATCCAGCCCGAGATCCTGCGCCCTTTGCTCAAGGCGTGTCGCGACAAGCTGCGGCTTGAAATCGAGTACGTGTCCCTGGCCAACCCGGAGCCGGAAGTACGGGTGATCGAGCCGCATACCCTGGTCCACACGGGGATGCGCTGGCATGTGCGCGCCTATTGCGAGAAGAACGCGGCGTATCGGGATTTCGTGCTGAGTCGGATTCGCGGGACGCCGGAGCTGCTGGAGAGCAATGGCAATGGTGCGGAAGGTGATGAAGTGTGGAACAGCGAGATTGCCGTGATCCTGCAGCCCGATCCACGGCTTGATGATGCACAGAAGGCGATCATCCAGCGTGACTACGGGATGATTGATGGCTGCCTCGAGATCCCGACGCGCCAGGCGCTGGTCAAGTATGTGCTGCAGCGCTACCAGATCGACCCGAAGAACCTCGACCCCAAGGCAGAGGCGCAGCAGGTGGTCATCAGCAACCTGGCCGAGCTCAAGCCGTGGCTGTATGACTGAATGCTCCTGCCCTGCCGGCGCAGGGTGCTGGCTTTGTGAGTACTCGCAGCCGACTCAATCCAAATGCAGACAAAATCGCTGAACATAGAAGCCCTACAGGCAACCGGCAACTGACAAGTCTGCCAGTTGCCGGCCCTGTTATTCCTCACCCAACATGAACCCCGAGCCTGTATGGGCGGGTAGGTCTCCTTCTTGTTTAGCCTGGAATACAGCCAGCCCTCATGCGTTCGTCGTTATCCCAACCGAAACTCAGGGGTTCGCCCTTCAGGAGCACACGATGACCAAGATGAATGAGCTTTATAAGGACTCCCAAATACCCTACATCACTGATTCTTTTAAGGATCTGAACCGCGGTAGTGAACTCAAAGGTGAAGTGCAAAGGCTGGGATACACGCTCACGCTGAGTTCCAGTGGCAACAACGTTAAATTCATAGTGCTGGAAGACAGCAACGGCCAAAACAGCATCCTTGTCCACGGAACAACCGGACATAGCGGAACTGATGCCTCCTTTGAACTGACCTTCGCCAACCCCACAAACTATCTGGCGCTGGATTGCTTCTCTTCTTCGTTGGGCTATAGCCGTGTGGTCATCTATGACAAAGACGGCAAGCCGCTGCACAATGCCCCTGTTGATGTCGGAACCGTTGTGAAGTATTTCGGCGCCGGTATCCATCGAGCGGTCTACGAAGGCCTCGTGGAAGAATTCGGACTGAGTATGCGTTTGATCTCCGTCACCCATGGATTCGCCAAGATCAAAGGCTCCTGAGTGCTGCGACCAGAAGGCGCTGACGATCAGCGTCAGCGCCTTTGGTCCGAAATGCCAACCGCCCCTACGGCATCCCCAACCACTCCGGCAACGCCAGCGAAATAAACGGCACATACGTCACCAACACCAGGAACAGCAACAGAATCGACAACCACGGCAGCGCCGCACGAATCGTCTGCCCCAGCGTCAATCCAGTCACCGCACTGGTCACGAACAGGTTCAGCCCCACCGGCGGATGCACCAGGCCGATCTCCATGTTCACCACCATCACGATCCCCAGGTGGATCGGGTCGATGCCCAGCTTCATCGCGATCGGGAAGAAGATCGGCGCCAGGATCAGGATGATCGCCGAAGGCTCCATGAAGCTCCCCGCCACCAGCAGCACCACGTTGACCATGATCAGGAAGCCGATCGGCGTCAGGCCTTCGGAGAGCACCCACTGGGTGATCTGCTGGGGAATCTGCTCGGTAGTCAGCACGTGGGCGAAGAGCATGGCGTTGGCGATGATGAACAGCAGCATGATGGTCAGGCGCCCGGACTCGAGCAGCACCTTGGGGCAGTCGCGCAGGCGCATGTCCTTGTAGACGAACAGCGCGATGAACGCCGAGTACACCGCCGCCACCGCGGCCGCTTCAGTCGGGGTGAACATGCCGCTGTAGATACCACCGAGGATGATCACCAGCAGCAACAGCCCCCAGAACGCGCGGCGGGCGGTGCGCAGCCATTCGGCGAAGCTGGCACGCGGCTGGGCGGGGAGTTTCTTGACGCGGGCGACGATGTAGATGGTCACCATCAAGGCGAGGCCGAGCAGGATCCCGGGTATCACACCGGCCATGAACAGCTTGCCCACCGAGGTTTCGGTGGCGGCCGAGTACACCACCATCACGATCGACGGCGGAATGAGGATGCCGAGCGTGCCGGCGTTGCAGATGATCCCGGCGCCGAACTCCTTCGGATAACCCGAGCGCACCATACCGGCCACGGCGATGGAGCCGACGGCGGCGACGGTGGCGGGCGAGGAGCCGGACAGCGCGGCGAACAGCATGCACGCCAGCACTGCGGCAATGGCCAGGCCGCCGCGAATGTGGCCGACGCAGGCGTTGGCGAAATCGATCAGGCGCTGGGCAACGCCGCCGGTGGTCATGAACGCGCCCGAGAGCAGGAAGAACGGGATCGCCAGGAAGGTGTAGCTGTCGGAGGTCTCGAACAGCTTGATCGCCAGCGAGCTGAGCGAGTCCTGGCTGAACAGCAGGATCGACACCGCGCCCGACAGGCCAAGGGAAATGGCGATCGGCACGCCGAGGAACATGAACACGAACAGCAGCAGGAACAGGCAGATAACGGTCATCAGTGTGACTCCTCGCCCGGGTTGGCCAGTTTGCTCGCCTCTGCAGCTTCATCCGCCAGGCCCAGACTGGTCTGGCGGTGGGTGAAGATGCGGTAGAGGATTTCCAGGTAGCGCACGATGATCAGGGCGAAGCCGAACGGCACGATCAGCGCGATGTGGCCGATCTTGATGCCGTAGCGGTCGAGGTCTTCAGCGCCGATGCCGGCGACGAACACGGCATTCACCCACTTGATGCTGGCAACCAGGAACAACCCGGCATAGGCCAGGCAGCAGGCGCAGGCGATCATCGCCAGGATGCGTTGCACCGGCTTGCGTGTGCGCCGCACCAGCACGTCGACGCCGAGGTGGCCGGCGGTACGCACGCCGTAGGCGATGCCGAAGAAGATCAGCCAGCCGAACAGCGCCTTGGTCAGGGCGATGCTCCAGGTCATTTCCTGGGCGTAGCCCATCAAGTGGTCGCCGATGTCGAGCAGCAGCTCGCTGGCGAAGCTCCAGTGGTCGCTGAGGCTGTAGAACAGGGTGTAGAGGTTGTTCAGCGCCACGTAGATGAAGGTGATCAAGGTCATGGCCGCCAGGAGGAAGGCGATCATGCCCTCCTCGAAGTGCTCCCAGACGCGTCTGATCCTGTGCATGGGCATTCTCCGGACAGAAGGAAGCCGGGCCACCTGCGCTGCAGGTGGCCATGGGCGATGGAAGCGATCAGGACGGCTTGTTGGCGTCGTCGGCAGCCTTGATCAGGTCGGCGCCGATCTGGTCGGAGAACTTGTCCCACACCGGGCGCATGGCTTCACGCCACTGGGCGCGCTGCTCGGGCGTCAGCTGGTCGATCTCGCTGGTCTTGGCGTCGATGATCTTCTGGCGCGAGGCCTGGTTGAGCTCTTCGGCCTGCTTGTTCACCTCGACGGTGACCTTGTCCATGATCGTCTGCAGCTCGCTGCGCACATCTTCAGGCAGGCTGTTCCAGAACTTGGCGTTGGTGATCACCATGTAGTCGATCAGGCCGTGGTTGGTCTCGGTGAAGAACGGCTGGACTTCGTTGACCTTCTGGCTCTCGTAGTTCGACCAGGTGTTCTCGGTGCCGTTGACAGTGCCGGTCTGCAGGCCTTGGTAGACCTCGGCGAAGCTCATCTTGCGCGGGTTGGCGCGAATGGCCTTGAACTGCTCTTCGAGCACGCTGGAGGCCTGCACGCGGAACTTCAGGCCGCGGGCATCCTTGGGCAGGATCACCTTCTTGTTCGCCGACAGTTGCTTGAGGCCGTTGTGCCAGTAGGCCAGGCCACGGATGCCCTTGTCTTCCATCGAGGTCAGCAGCGCCTTGCCCTGCGGGCCTTGCTGGAAGCGGTCGACGGCAGCGAGGTCGTTGAACAGGAACGGCAGGTCGAACAGTTGCACCTGCTTGTTGTAGTGCTCGAACTTGGCCAGCGAAGGCGCGAGCATCTGCACGTCACCCAGCAGCAGGGCTTCCATCTCCTTGCCGTCGCCGAACAGCGAGGAGTTGGGGTAGACCTCGACCTTGACCTTGCCCTTGAGCTGCGGGTCGGCCTCGACCAGTTTCTGGAACATCAGCGCGCCCTGGCCCTTGGGCGTGCTGTCGGCCACCACGTGGGCGAACTTGATGATCACAGGATCGGCAGCCTGGGCGAGCCCGGCCATGGACACGGCGGCGGCGCAAAACAGCGCCTGGGTCAGCTTCAACATCGGTGTCACCTTTTATTGTTGTTGGGAGGGGTCAGCAGGGAAGCGTTGCCAAGGGTACGATGGCCCAATCGGGCGTGTTTCGAGAATCTGCTTTTGTGTAAGCCTGCGTTTGGCAGGGGTGAACGCTCCTGGGTGGCTGGGGGATGGCACCGGCTATGCCGGTGATCGCGGGACGAGCCCGCTCCCACAGATACATCAGTGGATATGGCACCGGATTTGCCGGTGTTCGCGGGCAAGCCCGCTCCTACAGGTACAGCGTTTAGCCCAGAGTCAGCGCTGTACCTGCCACTGTCTTGTTCAAAGTCTTAAACCAGCCCAGCTCCTGTGGGAGCGGGCTTGCCCGCGAAAAGGACACCGCGGTTTCTGACCCCGGCGATGCCGGTGATCTCAGCCCCTTCCAACCCCCTCGCAAAATCTTTTTTCATTTTCCCTTACTGACTTTTCCACCCCTGCGCGTCTGATTGTTGAGATTGATTTTCATTACTAGAAAACGCCAACAACAGACGAGCCTTCGCAGTGACCACGCCACGACAACAGACCCTTCGACCTTTCGGTCGCCTCGCCCTGGCCAGCAGCCTGGTCCTGGGCGCCTGTGCCTTGCCGATGGGGATCGGCATGTCCCACGCCGCGCCAGCGGCCAACGCCGCCAGCCGCCAACTGATCCAGTTCGACATCCCGGCCCAGGCGCTCGACAGCGCCGTGCTGGCCTACGCCGAACAGTCGGGTGTGCAGGTGTTCTTCGACAGCCGCAAGCTGGCCGGGCTGAACAGTGCAGGCCTGCAGGGCGCGCACGCCGCCGAAGATGGCCTGCGCCAACTGCTGCAAGGCACGCCGGTACGCTATCGCTTCAGCGCAGCTGGCCAGGTGGGGCTGGAGCGGGTGGAATCGGGCGACCAGGCGCTGGAATTGGGTGCGACCCATGTCGAGTCCACCCGTGACGGCGACTGGGTCTACATGACCCCGCGCTCGGTCAGCGTCGTCACCCGCAAGCAGATCGACCAGCGCCCTCCGCGCCACGCCGCCGACATGCTCGAGCAGACCGCCGGCGTGTACACCGCGGTCAACCAGCGCGACCCCGGGCTGTCGGTGAACATCCGCGGCGTGCAGGACTACGGCCGGGTCAACATGAACATCGATGGCATGCGCCAGAACTTCAGCGTCAATGGCCATCAGCAGCGCAACGGCGTGATGTTCATCGACCCCGAGTTCGTGCAGAACGTCGAGATCGACAAAGGCACCTCCGCTGGCATGGGCGGCGCCGGGGTGATCGGCGGGATCGCCAGCTTCGGCACCATCGATGCCCGCGACTTGCTCGCGCCGGGCAAGGAGGTCGGCGGTCGCCTGCGCGCCGGGCATGGCATCGGCGCGCTGGGCAACGGCACCTACTTCAATGGCAGCGCGCTGTTCGCCGTGGGCAATGAAGTCGGCGACATCCTGGTCGGCCACAGTGAGCGGCATTTCGGCGATTACCGCAGCGGCACGCAAAACGCCGGCAACCTCGGCACCCAGATGCGCGGCAAGCTCGAAGACCGCCAGGCCTGGAAGAGCTGGCTCAACGGCGAGGTCGGCGGGATGGACAGCGTGACCCGCTCGCAGATCTTCAAGCTCGGCCTGAACCTGCCCGACGAGCAACGCCTGCAGTTCAGCTACTTCGAGACCGACACCGACAGCAAGGACGCCTGGACCGTCAAGGATTCCGGCAGCCATGACTACTACTACCGCGTCACCGGCACCAACGACATCAACGCCAGGAACGCGGCCCTGGACTACAGCTTCAACCCCAACGAGCTGATCGACTTCAAGGCCAAGCTCTACTACGTCACCACCCGCCAGGATCGCTGGAACGCCAACAACGCTTCGTCCGAGAACAGCGGCAACCGCGTCGAGGACTACACCGACCGCTACCAGACCGACACCTGGGGTCTGCAACTGCAGAACACCTCGCGCTGGCACCTGTTCCAGGCCGACAGCCTGACCTTCAACTACGGCAGCGAGGCGTTCCAGGACACCTTCCGCCCCAGCACCAACCGCATCGCCGCGGTCAACGAAACCGAGTCGCTGCCCTACGTGCAGGGCGCCAACCCCAAGGGCAAGCGGGTCATGGCCAGCCTGTTCGGCAACCTCAGCTACGAGCATGACGACTGGCTGGTGGTCGATGCCGGCCTGCGCTATGACCGCTATCGCCTGACCGGCAAGACCGGGGTCACCACCTGGATGTACCCCGAGGGCGTCACCGAGACCAACCTGCGCCGTCAACGCACCGACCTGTTGTTCGAGGAAGACCGCGAAGAAGGCCGTTTCTCGCCGACCTTCGGCGTCGCCGTGAAACCGGGCCTGGACTGGCTGCAGGTCTACACCCGCTGGGGCCGTGGCTGGCGTCCGCCGGCGGTGACCGAGGCGTACATGAGCGGCCGCCCGCATGGCGGTGGTAACGAGATGGTCTACCCGAACCCCTTCCTCAAGGCCGAGGAGTCGCACAACTGGGAGTTGGGGCTGAACATCTTCAAGGAGTCGCTGCTGCGCAGTGGCGACCGCTTCGCAGCCAAGATCGCCTACTTCGATACGCGCATCGACAACTTTTCGTTTCTCGACACCAACGCCAGCCTGCCCGGCTCCAGCGTATCGGGCATCGCCCTGGGCCGCTCGGTGTACCAGAACAACCTCGAGACCACGCAGTTTCGTGGTCTGGAATACAGCCTCGACTATGACGCCGGTGACTACTACGGCCAGCTCAGCTACACCCACATGATCGGCAGCAACGACTTCTGCTCCAACCAGTTCTACCTGGGCGGCGCCCAACAGCTGGTCAGCGCCGGAACCGTGCTGCGCCCGGTGCGGGTCGGCAGCCGCATCATCATGCTGCCGGTACGGGTCTCGCGGGCCGAGGCCAATGCCACGGAAAACAACCGCGTCAGCTGCGGCGACATCATGGGCAACGCGTCCTACATGCCGGCCGACCGCGGCTCGCTGACCCTGGGCATGCGCTTTCTCGACAAGACCCTGGATGTCGGCATGCGCCTGCGCTACAGCGAAGGCAACGGCAAGAACCTCGACACCCACGGCTACAGCCAGATCGACCAGGCCATGTGGCCCAAATACAAAGTCTATGACCTGTACGCCAGCTATTGGATGACCCCCAGCCTGAACCTGGCGCTGTCGTTGGAGAACGCCACCGACGAGGCCTATTTCGTGGCCATGGGCGACGTCAACAACCTGTCCCTGGCCCGCGGCCGGACCTTGAGCGGCATGCTCGAATACCGATTCTGAAACACCTGGGTTCGCCCACTCCGGGCAACACGAGGGCAAGACGCCTTCGTCTCAACCAAGCAGCACAGAGGAACCGTCATGACTATTTCCGTCACCTACGATCCAGCGTTCGGCAGCGCCACTGTCGACGACTACCTGGCCTTCTGGAGCGCAGGTTTCGTCACCGCCGGTCACGGCTACAGCAACACCGGCGGCTTCAGCAACGGCAGCCGTGATGGCGACCAGTACGCCACCCATGGCGCCAATGGTTCGGACTACGCCTTCATCGCCGATTCCGACACCGCCAACGGCCTGCACTACGTCTTCGATCCGCTCAAGGCGCCGGGCGACAACCAGAACCATTACCTGTGGGGTTCGCTGGACAACGTCAGCCTCGGCGAGGTCCTCGGCGGTGGCGGTGGCAGCGACTTCAGCCTGAGCAACTACGTGGTCAGCTTCAACGGCCTGGACCTGGATGCCGCGCTGGGCGCTGGCCGTGCCGGCAACGAAGTACAGAGCGTGATCTACGGCCTGATGCAGGGCAACACCTCGGCGCTGGAAGGCGTACTGGACACCCTGCTGGCCAGCTACGGCGTGTCGACCGACAGCACCTTCGACGCCATCGCCGCGGCACTCGGTGGCGGGGCGTCGAGCTTCGCTGCAGCCGAGGCAGTGGGTGTTCAGGCGTTGCCTGAGGACCTGGCCCTGGCGGCCTGAGGCCGGGCATGAAAAAGGCCAATGGCAGATCGCTCTGTCATTGGCCGTGTTGCCTGCACCCCGGCCCATGTCTTGTCGGGCCCGGGCCGGGGTGCTGCGAAATTCTGCGAGGTGGCGGCTGCCGGGTCAATGGCGGCGCCGCCTCGTCCTTCGAGGTCATCGATGAGTACACCGCGCAACGCCGCTGCCGATGAACTGTGGCAGACCCTCAAGTCCTGCCGTGGCGGGCTGGGCAACATCGCCCTGTTCACCGCCGTGGCCAACGTGCTGATGCTGGCGCCGGCGCTGTACATGCTGCAGGTCTACGACCGGGTGCTGTCGTCGGGCAACGAGATGACCTTGCTGATGCTCAGCCTGATGGTGCTGGGCCTGTTTGCGTTTCTGGGTGTGCTGGAGTGGCTGCGCAGCCTGGTGGTGATTCGCCTGGGTACGCGCATGGACCTGCAGCTCAACCCGAGGGTGTTCGACGCCGCGTTCCAGGCCAGCCTCGACGGCCACAAGGGCAGTGCCCAGCAGGCCCTGGGCGACCTGACCCAGTTGCGCCAGTTCGCCACCGGGCAAGCGCTGTTCGCGTTCTTCGATGCCCCTTGGTTTCCGCTGTATCTGCTGGTGATCTTTCTGTTCAGCCCATGGCTGGGCTTGCTGGCAGTGGTTGGCGCGCTGCTGCTGGCCGGGCTGGCCTGGCTCAACGAGCGCCTGACCCAAGGCGAGTTCATCGAAGCCGGGCGGTTGTCGCAGCAGGCGATGCAGCAGGCTTCGGGCAACCTGGGCAATGCCGAGGCGATCGCCGCCATGGGCATGCTCGGCGCTGTGCGCCAGCGCTGGAGCCTGCTGCACCATGGCTTTCTGGCCCGGCAGAATCTGGGCAGCGAGCGCAGCGCGGCGATCACTGCGGTGTCCAAGAGCGTGCGCCTGGCGTTGCAGTCGCTGGTGCTGGGGCTGGGGGCGTGGCTGGCGCTGGAGCACTTGATCAGCCCGGGGATGATGATTGCCGGCTCCATCCTCATGGCCCGGGTGCTGGCGCCGATCGATCAGTTGATCGGTGTATGGCGCCAATGGGGTTCGGCGCGCCAGAGTGCCGAGCGCCTGGGGTTGCTGCTGCGCCGTTATCCGCCTCTGCCCAGCGGGATGCCGCTGCCCGCGCCACAGGGGCGGTTGCGGGTCGAGCAGTTGAATGCGCGGGTGCCAGGTGGGCAGCGTCCTTGTCTGAGCGGCATCGGGTTCGAGCTGGCCGCCGGTGAGTCGCTGGGGCTGATTGGCGCTTCCGGCTCCGGCAAATCGACCTTGGCCCGCTTGCTGGTAGGCGCTGCCAATCCGGAGTCGGGCAAGGTCTGCCTGGACGGCGCTGCATTGGCGCAGTGGCAGCCTGAGGCGTTGGGCGCGCACATCGGCTACCTGCCGCAAGACGTGCAACTGTTCGCTGGCAGCATTGCTGACAACATCGCCCGGCTTGGTGCGGTGGACGCCTCGGAAGTGGTCGCGGCCGCGCAGTTGGCCGGGGTACACGAGCTGATCCTGCAACTGCCGCAGGGTTATGACACGCAATTGGGCGAGGGCGGCGCGGGGCTGTCTGGTGGGCAGCGTCAGCGCATCGGCCTGGCTCGGGCACTGTACCGGCTGCCGGCGCTGGTGGTGCTCGACGAACCCAACGCCAACCTCGACGAAGCTGGCGAGCGCGCCTTGCTGGCAGCGCTCGCCGAGCTCAAGGCGCGGGGCCGGACACTGGTGATGATCAGCCACAAGTCGAGCCTGCTGCTGGGGCTGGACAAGCTGTTGGTGCTGCACGGCGGAGTGATGCAGCAGTTCGGCCCGACCACGCGGGTGCTGCAGGCCGCCACCCGGCCTGCGCCCCCCAGCGCCCCGCCACCTGCCGCGGTGCGTACCGGCGTGACTTACAGCTTCAACCAGGGTGGTCAGAGATCGTGAACATGAGTGTGCACCCGTTGTTTCCCCCCGCGCCCGGCCCTGCTGCGACGGGCAATATCCACCCCCTGCGTGACGACGCCCGCGGCCCGGTGAAGGCCGGACGCTGGCTGGTGCTGGCGGGCTTTGGCGGCTTCCTGTTGTGGGCGGCGCTGGCGCCGCTGGACAAGGGCGTGCCGGTCAGTGGCAACGTGGTGGTGGCCGGCAGTCGGCAGGCGGTGCAGCACCCCACGGGCGGGGTGATTGGTCAGCTTTCGGTGCGCGACGGCGATCAGGTGCAGGCAGGCCAGGTGCTGCTCAGCCTCGACCCGACCCAAGCCCAGGCCCAGCAGGGTTCGTTGCGGGTGCAGTACGTGAATGCGCGGGCCATGGAGTCGCGGCTGTTGGCTGAGCGCGATTCGGCGCAGAGCGTGACCTTTCCGGCCGATCTGCTCGCCGAAGCCGCCACCCCCTGGGTGGCGACTGCGCTGGAAACGCAAAGACAACTGCGCACCAGCCGGGCCCAGGCGCTGAGCCTGGAACTGGCGGGCTTGAACGAAAGCATCGCCGGTGCCGAAGCGTCGCTCGGCGGCCTGCAAGGTTCGATGAGCAGCAAGCAGGCCCAGCGCGAGGCGCTCGACGAGCAGTTGCGCGGCCTGCGCGAGCTGGCCCGTGACGGCTACATCCCGCGTAACCGCCTGCTCGACAGCGAGCGCCTGCTGGCGCAGGTCAATGGCTCGATTGCCGAAGACCTCGGCAACATCGGCCGCACCCGGCGCCAGGTACAGGAGTTGAAGCTGCGTGCCAGCCAGCGTCGCCAGGAATTCCAGAACGAGGTACGCCAGCAGTTGAGCGAGTCCCAGGCCAGCGCCGAGGACCTGGGCAATCGCCTGCGCAGCGCCGAGTTCGACCTGGCCCACACCCAGGTGCGCGCGCCGGTCGCCGGCACTGTGGTGGGGCTGAGTGTGTTCACCAACGGTGGGGTGATCGCGCGCGGTCAACAGCTGATGGAAATCGTCCCCCGCGATGCGCCGTTGCTGGTCGATGCTCGGGCGCCAGTGGAGCTGGTCGATCGCTTGCGACCGGGCCTGCCGGTGGAGTTGCTTTTCGTTGCCTTCAACCAGAGCACCACGCCACGGGTGGCGGGGGAGGTGAGCCTGGTCTCGGCCGACCGCCTGCTCGATGAAAAGACCCAGCAGCCTTACTACCAGGTGCGCATCAAGGTCAGTGACGAGGGAGCGCGGCAACTGGCTGGCCTGGATATCCGCCCCGGTATGCCGGTGGAAGCTTTCGTGCGCAGTGGTGAGCGATCGCTGCTCAGCTACCTGTTCAAGCCGTTGGCCGACCGGGTGCACATCGCCCTGAGCGAGGAGTGAGCCGATGCGCCTGTTGTTGCCCATCCTGTTGTTGGGCCTGGTTTTGCCAGCGCATGCCCTGGACTTGAGCGATGCCTACGCCCTGGCCCTGCGTAATGATCCGACCTTGCACGCGGCCATCGCCGAGCGCGATGCGGGCGTCGAGAACCTCGCCATCGGCCGCGCCGGGCTGTTGCCGAATCTCTCCTATCGCTACAACCGTGCGCGCAACGACTCGGAGGTGACCCAGCGCAGCCAGTTCGGCGATGTGACCAGCCAGCGTGACTACCGCAGCTACACCTCGACCCTGACTCTGCAGCAGCCGTTGTTCGACTACGCAGTGTGGAGCGACTATCGCCGTGGCGTGGCCCAGGCCGCGATGGCCAACGAGCGCCTGCGCGGTCGCAGCCAGGAACTGATGGTGAGGGTGTTCTCCGCCTACAGCGAAGCGCTGTTCGCCGACGAGCAGATCGCCCTGGCCCAGGCCCAGCGGCGTACTTTTGCCGAGCAACTGCAGCTCAATGAGCGCTTGCTCAGGAATGGCGAAGGCACCCGCACCGATGTGCTGGAGACGCGCGCCCGCTACGAATTGGCCCAGGCTCAGGAGATCGAGGCGGGTGACAATCTCGACGCGGCCTTGCGCAGCTTGCAGGCGATCACCGGTGAGGCGGTCGGCGCCGAAGACCTCGCGCCGATGTTGCCGTCGCGCTCGGTGCAGCCGCTGGTGCCAGCGCGTTTCGAGCCCTGGCGCGACCTGGCCTTGGCGCACAACGCCGAGCTGGCCAGCCAGCGGCATGCGCTGGACGTCGCAGCCCAAGGGGTGGAGCGTCAACGTGCCGGGCACCTGCCGAGCCTGAGTGCCTACGTCAGCAAGGGGATTTCCAGTTCGAGCTCGGAGAGTACCTACAACCAGCGCTACGACACCGACAGCGTCGGCATCCAACTGAGCGTGCCGTTGTTTGCCGGTGGTGGTGTGTCGGCGCGGGTGCGCCAGGCGCAGGCCGAGCGCGATGGCTTGCAGTTCCAGGTCGATGCGCAGGTCAGCGACACGCTCAATCAGTTGCGTCGCCAGTTCAACCTGTGCGCCAGCAGCACCGCGAAGATCCGCGCCTACGGGATGGCGGTGAATGCGGCCAGTGCGTTGGTCGAGGCGACTCGGCGCAGCGTGCAGGGGGGAGAGCGGGTCAACCTCGATGTGCTCGATGCCGAGCAGCAGCTGTACGGGGCGCGGCGTGATCTGGCCCAGGCCCGGCATGAGTACCTGCGGGCCTGGGTGCAGTTGCGCTACTTGGCGGGGGTATTGGATGCCAAGGATGTGGAGGTATTGAACGGGTACTTCGTGGCGCGCGGTTGAAGGCGGTGTCGCTTGATGGCTGCACCGCTTCTACGGGCTTTGCATCCTGTCAGTGCTCCGCCACCGCCTTGCGTCTGAGCACCTGTTCGCCGTGTTCATCGATGTCCATCACCGGCACTTCGTTGCCATCGGCATCGAACAGCTTGCCATCCTTGAAGTAGTCGCCATCGCGCAGCACCGAGATGTCCGAATACTGGATGGTGCGCTCGTATCCGGCGGCGAATACCGACTGCTGGTCCGAGTTGCCGGCGGTGAAGTGGTTGAAGATCAGGTTCAGCAGGATCGCCATGATCGCCGCCGAGCTGATGCCCGAGTGGAAGATGGTTTCGAACCAGCTGGGGAACTGGTGGTAGAAGTTCGGCGCGGCGATGGGGATCATGCCGAAGCCCAGCGAGGCGGCCACGATGATCAGGTTGACGTTGTTCTTGTAGTTCACCTTCGACAGGGTGCGGATGCCGCTCGCCGCCACGGTGCCGAACAGCACGATGCCTGCACCGCCCAGCACCGGGGTGGGTACTGCGGCAATGATCCGGCCCATGATCGGCAGCAGGCCGAGCACCACCAGGATCACCCCGCCGGTGGCGACCACGTAGCGGCTCTTCACACCGGTCACGGCCACCAGGCCGACGTTCTGAGCGAACGCGCTCTGGGTGAAGGAGCCGAAGATCGGCGCCAGGATGCTCGACGCCATGTCGGCGCGCAGGCCGTCGCCCAGGCGCTTGGAGTCGACCTTGGTGTCGATGATCTCACCGACCGCGAGGATATCCGCCGAGGTCTCCACCAAGGTCACCATGATCACGATGCACATCGACAGGATCGCCGCGATGTGGAACGTCGGCATGCCGAAGTGGAATGGCGTGGGGAAGGCGAACATCGGGCCTTCGCCGACCTTGCTGAAATCGGCCATGCCCAGTGCCCAGGCGATCAGGGTGCCGGCGACCATGGCCAGGAGGATCGACAGGCGCGAGATGCTGGCGCTGCCCAGCTTGCTCAGCAGCAGGACGATGGCGAAGGTCAGCGCCGCCAGGCCGATGTTGGCCATGCTGCCGAACTCCGGCGAAGCGCTGTTGCCGCCCATCACCCAGCGTGCGGCCACCGGCATCAGGGTCAGGCCGATGGTGGTGATGACGATGCCGGTGACCAGCGGCGGGAAGAACTTGGTGATTCGCGAGAACACCGGAGTGATCAGAAAGCCGATCAGCGATGCCGCCATGACTGCGCCCAGCACCGCCGGCAGGCCTCCGCCGCCCTGGCTGCCGAGAATCGCCCCCATGGTGGCCACGCCAGCGAACGACACGCCCTGTACCAGTGGCAACTGGCAGCCGAAGAAGGGTAGCCCGAGGGTTTGCAACAAGGTGGCCAGTCCGCCAGCAAACAACGATGCGGCAATCAGCAGGCCGATCTCCGCCGGGGCCAGGCCGGCGGCCTGACCCAGGATCAGTGGCACGGCGACGATCCCTCCGTACATGGTCAGGACATGCTGCAGGCCATAAGCCAGGTTGGCACCAAGCCCGAGGTTTTCGTCCTCGGGACGCTTGGCAGGAGACGTGCTGGTGGACGTAGTCATTGGAGCAGGCTCTCTGTTTATTGTTGTGCCGATACTGTAGACAGCTCCGACAGAATATTGCTAGATCAATTGTATACAATATTTTGATCTGGGCAGCCGCAGACCCGGCATGACGGTGTTCCTGACCGCAATGCAGATAGCGTTCCAATATGGGGAGGGCGGTTTAGAAGGGTGTGTACAAAAAGCTCGGCAGCTCGTGAAAAGCTGTCTAGGTGGGCAGGAAATAGGGGTAGGTCATTTTCTTAGCAGGCTAAAAGATTTCAATCTTCGATAAGTTCGCGCAGCTCGCGCATCATTTCGGTGCTGTCGGCCAGGTTCAGTTCCACAAGACGGTGCAGATGGGTCATCGAATCGACGTCGATATAGAGGCAGACGAAACCCAGGCGAGTGGGTTCTTCGTGGCGCAGTTCCACCTGCATGCGGACCTTGACCTCTTTGTCGAGGTGGATGAGCGCATCGAAATCCTGGGTCAGGTCGGCGTCCCAGGGCTCCGGCCGCTCGACCAGCAGGCCCTTGAGCGACAGGTCGAGCAGTTTCACCGGCCAGCGCTGCTCGCCTTGGCACAGTTCGGTGGGGGCGTCGAAGTCGATGCGCTGGAAACGCCTGCGCTCGTCAGTTCCGGAAGGATGGGTCATGGCGGATCCTCGTCAGTTGATCTGACTATAGACCAGCCACGCCCGTTGCGGTTTGGCCGCGACTGATGCGATTCAGCCTGTGCCAGGGCGGGCGCTGGGCTGCTCCGCCTGCTGGGGGGGCGCGGGGGTGATCAGTGGCTCCTTGCGAACCTGCAGCGCGACCAGAATCCCTGCTGCCAACAGCACAAGCAAGCCGATTTGTATGGCCCGGATACGGTTCTTCATTAGGGCATCCCTGCCTCGATCAGCGATGCCGAAATGATCGAGCGGTCTGGGCTGCAGCACAACTGGCAGAATTATCAGGTCGCTTTTCGCACCCCCCCCCCCCCCCCCCCCCCCCCCC
>NZ_JABWRO010000052.1:0-35423 GCF_014268985.1 Pseudomonas sp. RW10S2
CGGTGTCTTTTTCGCGGGCAAGCCCGCTCCCACAGACACCGCAGCTTATCCCCAGTTTCCCTGGATTTCACCGCCATTCGACAACTATGCGAATTACGCATGAACCCATCGCGCATCCTCATCAACTGCCCCGGCAGTGCGTCGTAGCCTGTTGCTGTCCCTCCCGCATTCGACAGACAGAGGTCGAGATGAATAACAAGAAACTACCCCGTTACATCGCCGTGGCGATCCTGCTCGGCATCGTCGTCGGCTGGCTGTGCAACACCTACGCAGGCTCCGCGGACGCCGCCAAGCAGATTGCAGGTTACTTCAGCCTGGTCACCGATATCTTTCTGCGCATGATCAAGATGATCATCGCCCCGCTGGTTTTCGCCACCCTGGTCGCAGGGATCAGCAGCCTGGGCAATTCCGGTTCGGTGGGGCGCATCGGCCTGCGCTCGATGATCTGGTTCGTCAGCGCCTCGGTGTTTTCCCTGGCCCTGGGCATGCTGCTGGTGAATCTGTTCCAGCCTGGCGCCCACCTGAACCTGAGCGTGGAATCAGGCCAGGCGGCAAGCGCGGTGGCGGTCAACGCCGGTGACTTCAGCCTCAAGACCTTCATCAGCCATGTGTTTCCGCGCAGCATCGCCGAAGCCATGGCCAACAACGAGATCCTGCAGATCGTGGTGTTCTCGCTGTTCTTCGGGCTGGCACTGGCGTTCGTCAAGCAACGCGGCAACACACGCATCGGCGAGCTGGTGGACGAGCTGGCCAAGGTGATGTTCCGCATCACCGACTACGTGATGATGTTCGCCCCGGTCGGTGTCTTCGCCGCGCTGGCCGCCGCCGTCACCACCCAAGGCATTGGCCTGCTGTTCGACTACGGCAAGCTGATCGGCCAGTTCTACCTGGGCATCCTGCTGCTGTGGCTGGTGCTGTTCGCGGTGGGCTACGGCTTCCTCGGGCGCCCGGTGTTCACCCTGGGCAAGCTGATCCGCGAGCCGGTGCTGCTGGCGTTCTCCACTGCGAGCAGCGAATCGGCCTACCCCAAGACCATCGATGCGCTGGAGAAATTCGGTGCACCCAAGCGCGTGTCGAGCTTCGTCCTGCCGCTGGGCTACTCGTTCAACCTCGACGGCTCGATGATGTACCAGGCCTTCGCCATCCTGTTCATCGCCCAGGCCTACAACATCGAGCTGAGCTTCACCCAGCAAGTGCTGATCCTGTTGACCCTGATGGTCACCAGCAAGGGCATGGCCGGCGTGGCGCGGGCCTCGGTGGTGGTGGTCGCGGCCACGCTGCCGATGTTCCACCTGCCCGAGGCCGGGCTGTTGCTGATCCTGGCGATCGACCAGTTCCTCGACATGGGCCGTACCGCCACCAACGTGGTGGGCAACAGCATCGCCACGGCGGTGATCGCCGACCTCGAGCGGCGTCATGACGAGGCCCCGGCGCCCGTCGAAGCTGCGCTGAAACCTGCCACCCACGCCTGATCCGGACCGCTCCATGAAAAGCCCACGCAAGACCGCCAACGCGCGCACCCTCGGCATCATCGGTGGCCTCGGCTCGCTGGCCGGTGGCGACCTGTTCCTCAAGCTGCTAAAGAGCCAGCCGCTGCTGGCCGAGCAGGGGCGCTACCACCTGCTGTTCGAGCAGCACCCGTTCAAGGACCTGGCGCTGCCGCTCAGTGCGGGCGCGAGCATGACCTCGCGCAAGCTCTATGTGTTCCAGGTCTGCCAGGGCTATGCCGACAGCGGTGCCGACGCCGTGCTGGTGCCGTGCTTCGCCAGCCATACCTTCATCGACGAACTGCGCGCCGAGCTGCAGATCGCCATCGTCGACCTGATGGCCGCGCTCAAGGCCCATGTGGCGCAGATCGCCCCGCCGGGTGCGCGCCTGGGCGTGCTGGCCTCGGACTATGTGCGCGCTTCGGGGTTGTTCGAGCGGCACTTTGCCGACGACTACGCGCTGATCCATCCCTCGCCGGTGCAGCAGGCGGCGTTGATGGAGGCGGTGTACGGGCCTGCAGGCATCAAGGCCGGACATCTGGATGGGGTGGCGCTGGAGCTGTTGCACCAGGTTTGCCTGGAACTCGAAGGCCAGGGCGCGACGCTGTTGCTGCCGGGCATGACCGAGCTGTCGTTGCTGGCGCCGGAGCTGATGCGCCGTGGCATTCACTGCGTCGATGCCAACCAGGTGTATGCCGACTTCGCCAGCGCCACCGACTCGGTGCCGAGCCGTGCGCCGTTCAAGCTGGGGATCGTCGGTGGCGTGGGGCCGGCGGCGACCGTGGACTTCATGGGCAAGGTGGTGAAGAACACCCCGGCCGGGCGTGACCAGGACCATATCAGGATGGTGGTCGAGCAGAACCCGCAGATTCCCGATCGCACCGCCAACCTGCTGCGCCAGGAGGCCGACCCGACCGTGGCGATGTACTCGACCTGCCGCCGCCTGGAAGAGGAGGGCGCCGATGCCATCGCGATTCCCTGCAATACCGCGCATGCCTATGTCGAGCGGATCCAGGAGCATCTGGCGGTGCCGATCGTCAACATGCTGAGCGAGACCATCGATTTCATTTTGCACCGCTATGGTCGCGAGGTGCGGGTGGGGCTGCTGGCGACCTCGGGCACGCTGCAAAGTGGTGTCTATCACGCGGCGGCCGAACGCGTCGGCCTGTCGTTGCTGGTGCCGGACGACGCGGCGCAGGCACGGGTGATGTGTGCGATCTATGGTGAGGAGGGCGTCAAGGCGGGGTTTACCGAGGGGCAGTGTCGGGATGACCTGCTGGCGGGCGCCGGGCAACTGGTCGCGCAGGGCGCGCGGGTGTTGATTCTGGGCTGTACCGAATTGCCGCTGATCCTGGCCCAGGCCGATGGCTTCCCCATCGACGGCGTGCAGGTGGCACTGGTCGATCCGACCGATGTGCTGGCGCGCCGCTGTGTGGGGTTGGCGCGGGAGCGCTGAGGGAGCGCAACGGACATACCCGCTCCCTCAGCAGGTGCGGGCTTCAGCCCTGGTAATCGCGCCCCTCGCGATCCAGTTGCCGGATCAACGCATCCCAGTGCCGCTGGATCCCCTCGCCAAGCCCGTCGGAAAAGCGCTTCGACTGTTCATGCACCTTGGCAATCGCCGCTGGGGAGGCGTACTGCAGTTGGTCATTGCCACCGGCCTGGGCGGCGATCTGGATGTTGCAGGCGCGCTCCAGGCCGTGCAGCTCACGGAAGGCATGTTCGACACTGATGCCGCCGGTGAGCAAGCCGTGATTGCGCAGGATCAGGATATTGCTTTGCCCCAGGTTGGCCACCAGACGCTGCTGTTCATCCAGGTCCAGCGCGACGCCCTCGTAGTCGTGATACACCACGCGGCTGTAATAGGCCAACGCATGCTGGGAGACCGGCAGCAGGCCGTCACGCTGGGCAGACACCGCCGCACCATCGCGGGTGTGGGTGTGCAGTACGGCCTTGAGGTCGGGGCGGGCGCGGTGGATGGCGCTGTGGATGACGTAGCCGGCCTGGTTGATGCCCAGGCCCAGCGGGTCGTCGATGATCGTGCCGTCGACATCCACCTTGACCAGGTTGGACGCGGTGATTTCGTCGAACAGCAGGCCGAAGGCGTTGATCAGGAAGTGCTCGTCCGGGCCGGGAACCCGTGCCGAGAAGTGCGTGTAGATGTGGTCGGTCCAGCGGAACAGGGCTGCCAGGCGATAGGCGGCGGCGAGCTTGACCCGCACCTCCCATTCCTCGGCGCTGACTCGTAGGCGCACGGCCTCCTGGCTGGGAGGTACGACGGACAGTGAACTCATGCGGTGCTCCAGTGCAAGGCAGTACGGTGTGAACAGGACCGTAGGCGTCTGGCGCAACGCTGTAAAAGTCTTTTTGGTTCTATGCTAATTATTCGTTTTAAGAATTATCTTTTTTGTTTTTATGCAAGGTGATCATTTAACCAGGTCAACTCGCTGCGTTGTTCAGCCGGGTGCCCGCCACGGCGCCGAACAGCTCCACCGGCTCCTGCAGGTTGCCCAGGTAGCGTGGGTGGAACAGCCACAGGTCGACCTGCGGCTTGAAATCGCTGACGTTGACTATATCCAGCAGGTCTCGATGGCGACTGGCAAGCAACAGCGGTTCGGGCACCAGGCCCAGGCCCTGGCCGTTGGCGACCAGCCCCAGTTGCAACTCGGTGCCGAAGGTTTCGAGGTTGATCGACAGTGACAACCCCTGTTCGCTCAATGCGCGCTGCAGCCCGGCGCGAAAGCCGCAACCATCGGGGTTGAGCACCCAGCCGCGGGTATAGCAGTCGCGCAACTTGTAGCTGCGCTTGCCGGCGCTGCCCTTGGCCGCGACCACGCGCAACGGCATGCGCGTGATGGAATGGCTGGCGATGCCTTCGGGGAAGATCTTGCCCGGTGGAAAGAGCGCCGCAGCGGCATCCAGCTCGCCGTTTTCCATGCGCGCGATCAGGCTGCTGCCCCAGCCGCTGGTGACCTGGGTGCGCAGCTCGGGGTAGGCCTGGCGGATCTGCGCCAGGGCCTCGAGCAGCACGACATCGCCCAGTGTCTGCGGCACGCCCAGGCGCAGAGTGCCGGACGGTGCGCCATCGTTGGCCACCAGTTCGCGCAGGGCGTCGATTTCACGCAGGATGGCCTTGCACTGCTCGTACACGCGCAGGCCCATGGGTGTGGGCTTGAGTGGCTTGGTGTTGCGGTCTAGCAAGGTGGCGCCGAGGTCTTCCTCGAAGTTCTGCACGCGCCGGGTGATGGCCGGTTGGGTCAGTTGCAGCGCTTCGGCGGCAAGGTTGGTCGACTGGCAACGGATGACGGCCACGAAGGCGTCCATGTCATCGATTTTCATATTCGGCGCTCACATATTGCGACTGGAGGACATACCCGCAGAGCATAATCCCGCTGGCCGGAAATGTCACAGTTCGATGAGCGAGGGAAACAGGGCGGCGCTCGCCGCCCCTGGGCGTGCGTCAGCGGGCGCTGCGTGCCCGTGCTACCCGCGAGCCGTTGGCACGCCCCAGCACGTCGCTGATGCGTTGGCCGGCGGCGACCAGCTTGTCCAGGTCGATACCGGTCTCGATACCCAGCCCCTGCAGCAGGTACAGCACATCTTCGGTGGCGATGTTGCCGGTGGCGCCCTTGGCGTAGGGGCAGCCGCCGAGCCCGGCCACCGAGCTGTCGAACACGCTGATGCCTTCGAGCAGGCTGGCATAGACATTGGCCAGGGCCTGGCCGTAGGTGTCGTGGAAGTGGCCGGCAAGCTGCTCGCGCGGCACCTGCGCCGAGACCACCTCGAACAGGCGTCGGGTATCGCCGGCGGTGCCGGTGCCGATGGTGTCGCCCAACGACACCTCGTAGCAGCCCATGTCGTGCAGGGCGCGGGCGACCGGGGCGACCTGCTCGGCGCTGACCTTGCCTTCATAGGGGCAGCCGAGCACGCAGGATACATAGCCGCGCACCTGGATACCGTGCTCGCGGGCGGCGTCCATGATCGGTTCGAAGCGCTGCAGGCTCTCGCTGATCGAGCAGTTGATGTTGCGCTGGGAGAACGCCTCGGACGCCGCGGCGAACACCGCCACCTCCTTGACCCCGGCTGCCAGTGCATCCTCGAAACCGCGCAGGTTCGGCGCCAGGGCCGCGTAGGTCACCCCGGCACGCTGACGGATACCGGCGAACACCTCGGCCGATCCAGCCATTTGCGGCACCCACTTGGGCGAGACGAAACTGCCCACCTCGATATAGGAGAGCCCGGCGTCGGTGAGGTCGTCCACCAGCCGCACCTTGTCGGCGACGCTGATGGGTTGGGCTTCGTTCTGCAGGCCGTCGCGCGGGCCGACTTCGACCAGGCGCACGTGTGCGGGCAATGACATGGCGGGGTTCCTGTGGCGAATCAACGGTTATTGTTCAGGGTGGCGGCCAGGGCCTGCTCGCAGCGCTCCTGGGCGGTGTCCAGCTCCAGGTGCATCTGCTGGATATCGAGCATCTGCTGCTCCAGTTGCGCGCGGCGTTCGGCGATCTTGGCCAGCATGCTGGTGAGCTGCTTGAGGTTGCCGCCGCTAGGGTCGTACAGCTCGATCAGCTCGCGACATTCGGCCAGCGAGAAGCCGATGCGCTTGCCGCGCAGGATCAGCTTGAGGGTCACCTTGTCACGCGCCGAATAGATGCGCTCCAGGCCGCGACGCTCGGGGCTCAGCAGACCCTGCTCCTCGTAGAAGCGGATGGCGCGGGTGGTGATGTCCAGCTCGCGGGACAGGTCGGAGATGCTGTAGGTCTGGCTGCTCATGCTCGGGCTCGGGGGTGGAATGTGAGTAAGCTAAAGGCAGGTTGACGTATACGTCAAGGTGATTGCGCAGTACCGCTGCGTCGATAGGCATTGGGCGTTTGGCCGCTGAGGCGTTTGAAGAAGCGTGCGAAGTAGGTGGGATCGCTGAAACCCAGGCTGTCGGACAACTGGCCGATGCTCATGCGCGTGTAGGTCAGGTTGCGCCGCGCTTCGAGCAGCAGGCGCTGGTGGATCACCTGCAGCGCGGTCTGCCCGCTCAGCGCGCGGCACAGCTGGTTGAGCTGCAGGCTGGTGATGCCCAGGCGAGCAGCAAACTCATCGACCGACAGGTGCTGGCGGTAATGCGCTTCGACCAGGCGCAGGTAGTGCCCGAGCAAGTGGCGGTCGCGCTCGTCGCGGTTGCGCGGTGCCTGGCCCAGTTGTTGGCGGCGGCTGATCCACACCATCAGGGCGGTCACCAGCGCCTGCAGCATGGCGGCGCGAGCGGGTGCGCTGCCCTGGTATTCCTGCTGCAAGGTGTCGATCAGCCCGCGCAGGCGCGTGCGGTCGCGGCCCAGCGGGTAGCATGCCGCCGATGCCAGCACCGCCAGGGGTGCACCCAGGCGCTGCTCGAGGTCGGCCACCAGCGCCGTACCGAAGGTCAGTACATGGCCCTGGATGTCGGCGCTGAAGCGAAAGCCATGCACCGTCAGCGGTGGCACCACCTGGATCGCTGCCTCGTGGATCTCGCTGTGTCGGCCTTCGATTTCCACCAGCGCGTGCCCGCGCTGCACGTAGAGCAACTGGAACAGTTCGGCGTGCTGGTGCGGCTTGATCTCCCAGTGGTGCAGGCGGCTGCGTGCCGGGATCGATTCGCAGTGCAGCAGATCGCTGCCGGGCCAGGCGTGGTTTTCACCATAGAGCTGGAACAGCGGTACGCCGGGAAGGGAGGATTTCATGGTCGGGACACCTGTGCGCTGATCGCACGGAATTTTGAAAAGTGCAGATTTTTCATCGGATATGACACCTTTTCAGCTTTTTGCGCCAGTAAAAATGCAGGGGCTAACCCGAATAACGTATGCCGGCTGCCGCCAGTACGGCATCGACAAGGCGAGACAACAACAATGAAAACCCAGGTTGCAATCATTGGCGCCGGCCCTTCTGGCCTGCTGCTTGGTCAACTGCTGCACAAGGCGGGCATCGACACGCTCATTCTCGAACGCCAGACCCCTGAGTACGTGCTTGGCCGGATCCGCGCCGGCGTGCTGGAGCAGGGCACCGTCGACCTGCTGCGCGAGGCCGGGGTATCGGCGCGCATGGACCGTGAAGGGCTGGTGCACGAAGGCGTCGAACTGCTGGTGGCAGGGCGTCGCCAGCGCCTGGACCTCAAGGCTCTGACCGGTGGCAAGACGGTGATGGTGTACGGCCAGACCGAAGTCACCCGCGACCTCATGCAGGCCCGCGAGCAGAGCGGGGCGCCGATCGTGTATGGCGCGAGCAACGTGCAGCCGCACGGGCTCAAGGATGAACGGCCCTACGTGACCTATGAGAAGGACGGCCAGTTGCACCGCGTCGAGTGCGATTACATCGCTGGCTGCGACGGTTTTCATGGCGTTTCGCGCCAGAGCATTCCGCAGGGTGTGCTCAAGCAGTACGAGCGGGTCTATCCGTTTGGTTGGCTGGGCTTGCTGGCCGATACCCCGCCGGTCAACCACGAGCTGATCTATGCGCATCATGACCGTGGTTTCGTATTGTGCAGCCAGCGCTCCACCACCCGCAGCCGGTACTACCTGCAGGTGCCGCTGGACGAGCGGGTGGAGAACTGGCCCGATGCGCGTTTCTGGGACGAACTCAAGGCTCGTCTGCCCGAGGATGTCGCGGCGCGCCTGGTCACCGGCCCTGCGCTGGAAAAGAGCATCGCGCCGCTGCGCAGCCTGGTGGTCGAGCCGATGCAGTACGGGCACCTGTTCCTGGTGGGGGATGCGGCGCACATCGTGCCGCCGACCGGGGCCAAGGGCCTGAACCTGGCAGCCTCGGACGTCAACTATCTGTATCGCATCCTGGTCAAGGTCTACCGCGAAGGTCGCAGCGACCTGCTGGAGCGCTACTCACCGCTGGCGCTGCGGCGGGTGTGGAAGGGCGAGCGTTTCAGTTGGTTCATGACCCAACTGCTGCATGATTTTGGCGAGCACAAGGATGCCTGGGACCAGAAGATGCAGGAGGCGGACCGGGAGTACTTCCTGTCGTCCGATGCCGGTTTGGTGAACATTGCCGAGAATTATGTGGGTTTGCCGTACGAGGAAGTGTAGGAACAACTATCTCGCTCAAAATCTAAAGGCCCGCCCAATCCCCTTGTGGGGGCGGCGGTTCGGCGCCCCGACTTGTCCCGCGAACACGGGCGTAGCCCGTGCCATCCACCGCAGCGTACTTGGCACGGGCCAGCGGTTCATCACCGCTCCAGCAACGCCACCATCTCTGCATACCCGCGCGTGCGCGCATGCTCCAGCGCCGTCACGCCATCCTTGTCGGCAATCGCCGGGTCCGCGCCGGCCGCCAGCAGCCGTCGCACAATGTCAACATGGCGCGGACCGCCGTCGCCAAGGATCACCGCCTCGAGCAAGGCGGTCCAGTGCAGCCGGTTGAGGTGGTTCACGTCCACGCCAGCATCGATCAGCATCTGCACCGTTTCCACATGGCCACGCTCCGCCGCCGGAATCAGCGCCGTGCCGCCGTAGCGGTTGGTGCTGGCGAGGTCGGCGCCGTGCGCCAGGGTCAGGCGCAGGATCTCGTTCAGGCCGCGAGCGCCGGCATACAGGTAGGGGCTGTCGTGGATGTTGTCCTTGGCGTTCACATCGGCGCCGGCCTCGATCAGCACCTTGGCCGCGTCGATGTGGTTGCCGTGGGTCGCGGCCAGCAGAGGTGTGCGCCCTTGGCCATCGCGGCTGTCGAGCGCCACCGGTTCCTTGAGCAGGCGACGGATGGCAGGTGCATCGCCGCGCTGGGCGGCATAAAGCAGGCGGGTATCCATGGACGTGGTCTCGGCGTGGGCGGCAAGGCAGGTGAAGGCCAGCAGGCAGGCAGCGAGGGTGTGGCGCATGCGTAGGGCTCCTGAGGCAAAGCCTCATCCTAGGGAAAAAGTTGCAGGCAACTGAAACGAATTATCTGGATGAGCTGTAGTGGATTTCCGAATACATCAACGTTGCCCGCCTCGAAGGGCCATGCTAGAAGTCAGCGTCATCATTTGAAAACCGAATACCCTCATGTCCATCAGCGTAAAACCGAATAGGGCTCTGTTCGATCTCGACCTGTTGCGCGCCATCGTCGTGGTCGCCGATTGCGGCAGCTTCACCACGGCTGCAGCCCGTCTGCATTCGACCCAGTCGACCATCAGCCAGAAGGTACGACGCCTCGAGGAGATGGTCGGCCATCGCCTGCTGGTGCGTGGCAACCGCGACGTGCTGCCCACCGACGCCGGGCAGACGCTGCTTGGCTATGCCAGGCACATGCTGGCGCTGAACGACCAGATGCTCGAGGCCCTGGCCGGGGCCATGGTTGGCGTCACCGTGCGCCTGGGTGTGCCCGAAGATTTCGTCGGCGGGCGAACCACCAATGCGTTGTCGGCGTTCAGCCGCCTGCACCCGCAGGTCAAGCTGGAAGTCACCAGCGGCCTGTGCCGCGACCTGAGCCAGGCCTACGACAATGGTGAACTCGATCTGGTGCTGCTCAAGCAGCGGCGCAACAGCCGCGAGGGGGTGTCCTGCTGGCCCGAGCGCCTGCAATGGATCGACAGCGTGCGCATGCCGGCCTTCGAGCTTGACCCGGTGCCCTTGGTCACCTTTCCACCGCGCGGGCTGTACCGCGAAGACATGATCCATGCCATCGAAGGCATGGGCCGGCGCTGGCGCATCAGCTTCACCAGCTCCAGCTTGTCCGGTATCCAGGCCGCGGTGGCCGACGGCATGGGCGTGAGCTTGCTGCCGCCGCGCGCGGCCACCGCCGAGCACCGAGTACTGGGGGCGGCGCAAGGTTTGCCGGAGGTGGACAGCTACGAGATCGTCATCGTCCACCGGCCAACGGCCGATGTGATGGTCAAGGCCCTGGCGCAGGTGCTGACCGAGCTGCTGGCCGGGGGTGGCATCTGAAGGCTCCGATCAGCGTCAGACGGTTGACCACCTGCGCACCACTGCGTAGCCTTGCCGCTTCGAGGTTCTCCGGCGCTGCCGGAGCTAAGACGGGAACGCGGTACAAGCCGCGGCTGCCCCCGCAACTGTAAGCACTGAACAGGGTCGACACAGCCACTGCGCCCGCGCGCGGGAAGGCGTCGTCCTGACGGCTGGAGGTCGTGCAGTGCAAGCCAGGAGACCTGCCTCGCAACGTATTCGACTTTCAACCGGGCGGGGTGATCCGGTGGCGAGCGAGCCCGGCCGGTCGGTCGTGGCTTTCGTCCCGCATGCCCGCACCATTGCTGCCAAGGGCATCGCCACATGAAAACACTGGCCAAACTTCCCGTCACCATCGTCACCGGCTTCCTCGGCTCGGGCAAGACCACCTTGCTGCGCCACATGCTCGACAACGCCCAGGGGCGACGCATCGCGGTCATCGTCAACGAGTTTGGCGAGCTGGGTATCGACGGCGAAATCCTCAAGCAGTGCAGCATCGGCTGCACCGAGGAAGAGGCCAACGGCCGCGTCTATGAGCTGGCCAACGGCTGCCTGTGCTGCACCGTGCAGGAAGAGTTCTTCCCGGTGATGCGTGAGCTGGTCGCTCGCCGTGGCGACCTGGACCACATTCTCATCGAGACCAGCGGCCTGGCCCTGCCCAAACCGCTGGTGCAAGCCTTCCAGTGGCCGGAAATCCGCAATGCCTGCACCGTCGATGCGGTAATCACCGTCGTCGACAGCCCAGCCGTGGCCGCCGGCACCTTCGCCGCCTACCCGGACCAGGTCGACGCGCAGCGCAAGCTCGACCCCAACCTGGACCACGAATCCCCGCTGCATGAGCTGTTCGCCGACCAACTGGCCAGTGCCGACCTGGTGGTGCTGAACAAGGCTGACCTGATTGACGCCGAGGGCCTGGCCAAGGTCCGCGCCGAAGTCGCCGAGGAGCTGCCGCCGGCCGTCAAGGTGATCGAGGCCAGCAGCGGTCGCCTGCCGCTGGATGTATTGCTGGGCGTGGGTGCCGAGTCCGAAGTGCACATCGATGGTCGTCGCACCCACCACGATTCGCACCACGACGGCGACGATCATGACGATCACGATCATGACGCCTTCGACTCCATCTCCATCGACCTGCCTGAAGCGGACGAAAGCCTGCTGCTCGATGCCCTGACGCAACTGGTCACCGAGTTCGGCATCCTGCGCGCCAAAGGCTTTGCCGCGATCCCCGGCAAGCCGATGCGCCTGTTGATCCAAGGTGTGGGCACGCGCTTCGACAAGCACTTCGACCGCGCCTGGCGCAGCGACGAGCCGCGCATCACCCGCCTGGTGCTGATCGGCCAGGACCTTGACGCGGCACAGTTGGAAGCGCGCCTGCGCCAGGCCCTGGGCGCCTGATCCATGCACCTGCTGCGGACCCAGCCCGGCGGCTTCGTGCCGGACGACAGCATTGCCGACCTCGGCCAGACACCCGCCGAGCTGGTGATTCTCTGCAGCGGTGACTCTCACCTGGCACTGCTCGCCGAAACCGCCGAGCAGTTGCCGGACGATTTCCCCAGCCTGCGCCTGGCCAACCCCATGCAGGTGCAGAACCACGCCTCCGTCGACCTGTACATCGATGAGGTGTTGCGCCATGCCAAGGTGATCCTGGTATCGCTGCACGGCGGTGTCGGCTACTGGCGCTATGGCGTCGAGCAGTTGGTCGAACTCGCCGCGCGTGGCGTGCACTTGATCCTGGTGCCCGGCGATGACCGCCCCGACCCGGAGCTGACACAGTTGGGCACGGTGCCGGCCGAACAGGCCGAGCGGCTCTGGCACTACCTGCGCCAGGGCGGCAAGGCCAATGCGGCCAACCTGTTCAATTGCCTGGCCAGCCAGTGGCTGGGGCGCGACTATGCCTGGGACGAACCCCAGCCGCTGCCGCGCACCACGGTCTACCACCCCGGCAAGCCCAGTGCAGGGCTTGAAGACTGGTTCCCCGAGTGGCACCCGGAGCATCCGGTGGCGCCGATCCTGTTCTACCGCTCGCACCTGCAGGCCGCCAACACCGGGTTCATCGATGTGTTTTGCCAGCGCTTGCAGGCCGCCGGGCTGAACCCGTTGCCGATCGCAGTCGCCAGTCTCAAGGAGGCGGCCTGTCTCGAACAGGTAGAGGCCTGGCTCGACGAGGTCGGCGCCGAAGTGGTCATCAACACCACAGGCTTTGCCTTGTCCAGCCCCGAGCGGCCCAACCTGCGTCCGCTGCGCCGCGACGTGCCGGTGTTGCAGGCGATCTGCGCCCAGGACAACCAGCCCGGCTGGGAAGCCAGCGAGCAGGGCTTGGGTGCGCGCGACCTGGCCATGCACATCGCCTTGCCGGAGCTGGACGGGCGCATCATCACCCGACCGGTCAGCTTCAAGGACCTGGCCTGGCGCAGCGAGCGCAGCCAGTCCGATGTGGTCTGCTACAAGGCCCACCCCGAACGCATGGATTTCGTCGCCGAGCTGGCACGGCGCTGGGTCGAGCTGGCGCGACTGCCCAATGCCCACAAGCGCGTGGCGCTGGTGCTGGCCAACTATCCGACCCGCGACGGGCGTATCGGCAATGGCGTGGGGCTCGACACGCCTGGCGCCGCGCTGAACATCCTGCATGCCCTGCAGGCCGAGGGTTATCCGGTTGCTGGCTTGCCGCAGACGGGCACGGCGCTGATTCACGAACTGCTCGGCGGCGTGACCAACGACCTGGATCACCTCGACCAGCGCCCCTGTGCCCAGAGCCTGTCTCTGGACGACTACCTCGCGGCCTTCGCCTGCCTGCCCGAGGCCAACCAGCGTGCGGTGCGCGAACGCTGGGGCGCACCTGAACAAGACCCGATGTTCCGCAGTGGCCGGATGATGATCGCCGGTCTGCGCTACGGCCTGACCTTTGTCGGTATCCAGCCGGCCCGGGGCTACCAGGTAGACCCGAGCGCGGTGTATCACGACCCGGACCTGGTGCCGCCGCATGGCTACCTGGCGTTCCATTTCTGGTTGCGCAACGGCTTTGCCGCCGATGCGCTGATCCATGTCGGAAAGCACGGCAATCTGGAGTGGCTGCCCGGCAAGGGCGTCGGGCTGTCCGCCGAGTGCTGGCCGGATGCGCTGCTCGGCCCGCTGCCGAACATCTACCCGTTCATCGTCAACGACCCCGGTGAGGGCGCCCAGGCCAAGCGCCGCACCCAGGCGGTGATCATCGACCACCTGATGCCGCCACTGACCCGCGCCGAAACCTACGGGCCGCTGCGGCATCTGGAGCAGCTGGCCGACGAATACTACGAGGCGCAACTGCTCGACCCGCGCCGCGCCCGCGAGCTGCAGCGTGACATTCTCGAACTGGTCAAGGCCAACCATATCGACCGTGACCTGCAGCTCGAAGGGCAACTGGACGATGCCGCTGTCTGGCTGCCACGCCTGGACACCTACTTGTGCGACTTGAAAGAGTCGCAGATTCGCGATGGCTTGCATGTCTTTGGCCAGTCGCCGCAAGGGCGCCTGCGCAGTGATACGCTGCTGGCGCTGCTGCGGGTCGATCGTGGTGACGGCCGTGGCGGCAATGCCAGCCTGCTGCGCGCACTGGCGCGGGCGCTGGCGTTGGGGTTCGATCCGCTGGATTGCGACCTCGGGCAAGCCTGGGAAGGGCCGCGACCTGTGCTGCTGCAGGCACTCGACCAGGCGGCGTGGCGCACCTGCGGCGACACGCGCGAGCGCCTGGAAGCGCTTGCCCTGGCCTTGATCGAAGGCCGTGAAACGGCACCGGACAGCGCGCAGTGGCAGGGCGTGCACGCCGTGCTGCAGGCGTTGAGGGAGGAGGTCGCGCCGCACCTGGATGCCTGCGGGGCCGCCGAGATCGAGGGGCTGCTGGCCGCGCTGGCCGGGCGCTTCGTGCCGGCGGGCCCCAGCGGGGCACCCAGCCGCGGACGCCTGGACGTACTGCCCACCGGGCGCAACTTCTATACCGTGGATGTGCGCAACCTGCCCACCACCACCGCCTGGCGCCTGGGCTTTGCCTCTGCCAGCCTGATCCTTGAGCGTCACCTGCAGGAGCATGGCGATCACCTGCGCCAGCTCGGGCTGTCGGTCTGGGGCACGGCGACCATGCGCACTGGCGGTGACGATATCGCCCAGGCCATGGCGCTGATGGGGGTCAGGCCGGTATGGGCCACCGGCAGCCAGCGGGTCGATGACTTCGAAATCCTGCCCCTGAGCTTGCTCGATCGCCCGCGGGTAGATGTCACCTTGCGCGTGTCGGGTTTCTTCCGCGATGCCTTCGGCAACCTGATTCGCCTGTTCGATGCGGCGGTTCAGGCCGTGGCGGCGCTGGACGAGCCGGACGACCTCAACCCGCTGGCGGCCCGCGTGCGTGCCGAGCGCCAGGCGCTGCTGGCGCAGGGTGTCGATGCCGAGCAGGCCGGGCGCCAGGCTGGCTGGCGGGTATTCGGCGCCAAGCCGGGTGCCTATGGCGCGGGTGTGCAGAACGCCATCGACGGACGCCTCTGGCAGGGGCGCGCCGACTTGGCCGAGGTCTACCTCAACCATGGCGGCTACGCCTACGGTGCCGCCGATGAAGGCACGCCGGCACGGGCCCAGTTCGCCCAGCGCCTGGGGCAGGTCCAGGCGGTGTTGCAGAACCAGGACAACCACGAGCACGACCTGCTCGACTCCAACGACTACTACCAGTTCCAGGGCGGCATGCTCGCGGCTGCAGAAACCCTGGCAGGCGCCACGGTCGCCAGCTACCACGGCGACCACAGCCAGGTCGACCGCCCGCGTATTCGCACCCTCAAGGAAGAGCTGAACCGGGTGATCCGTGCGCGTGCGCTGAACCCGAAATGGATCGACGGGGTCAAGCGTCACGGCTATAAAGGTGCCTTCGAGCTGGCGGCGACGGTCGACAACCTGTTCGCCTTCGATGCCACCACTCATCTGATCGACGATCACCATTACCAGTCGCTGGCCGATGCCTACGTGCTCGATCCGGCGACCCGAGCATTCATGCGCGAGCATAACCCGCACGCCTTGCACGATCTGACCGAACGGTTGCTGGAAGCCCAGCAGCGCGGTCTGTGGCAGGCGCCGGGCGATTACCGCGAGGCCCTCGAGCAGCAGTTGCTCGACGGCGAGGAAGAGGCCTGAAATGACCGAACCCCTGCAGTTCCCCCTGGCCGCCGTAGTAGGCGCCAAAGACCTCAAGCTGGCGCTGTGCCTGACCGCCATCGACCCGAAGATCGGCGGGGTGCTGATTGAAGGCCCGCGCGGCATGGCCAAGAGCACCTTGGCCCGGGGCCTGGCCGATCTGCTCGGTGCAGGCCCTTTCGTGACCCTGCCGCTGGGCGCGACCGAGGAGCGGCTGGTCGGTACTCTGGATCTTGATGCTGCGCTGGGGCAGGGCAAGGCACGCTTCTCGGCGGGCGTGCTGGCCCAGGCAGATGGCGGGGTGCTCTATGTGGATGAGGTCAACCTGCTGCCCGACCCTCTGGTGGATCTGCTGCTGGATGTGGCGGCCAGTGGCACCAATCGTGTCGAGCGCGACGGCATCTCGCACCGTCACCCCGCGCGTTTCGTGCTGATCGGCACCATGAATCCGGAAGAGGGCGAACTGCGTCCGCAGTTGCTCGACCGTTTCGGCTTGAACATCGCCCTCGAAGGCACGCCTGAGCCGGACGACCGTCAGCAGATCATCCGTCGCCGTCTGGCATTCGACAGCGACCCCGAGGCGTTCTGCGCGCAATGGGCAGTGGCCCAGGCGCAGTTGCGCGAACGTTGCCAGCAAGCGCGTGAGCGCCTGCCCGCCATTGCCCTGGACGACCAGGCGCTGGCCTGGATCACCGAGCGTTGTTTCGCTGCGGGTGTCGATGGCCTGCGTGCCGACCTGGTCTGGTTGCGGGCGGCACGCGCCCATGCCGCGTGGCGCGGTGCTGCGGCCATCGGCGAGGAAGATGTAGAGGCTGTGGCCGAATTTGCTTTGCGCCATCGCCGCCGTAGCGCAGAGCCGCCCGCTGGCTCGAACACGCCACCTCAGGGCGGCCAGCAGTCGCAAGACCCGAGTGGGCAAGGTGACTGGGGGGCAATGGAGGCACAACCGGTGAGCGCAGGTGCCCGGCGTGAGGTGCCGAACTGGGCAAAAAAGCCCTGAGCATCCGCGCACGAAGTGGTTCAGCGGCGGATGCCAGGCCCCGTGTCGGAAAACTGACAGGTGCCAGCCGTGGACGCCCCCGTGCAGCCGCTGGAGGTCGGGTCGCCTGGCTGCCGACCCTGCTCAAGGGGCGGCCGCGCCGTGTCGAGGACCTGTGCTGGCAGCAACGCCGTGGACAGCCGCCGGAACTGTGGTTGGTGATCGTCGATGCGTCGGCGTCAACCCGCCGCCACCAATCCCTTGCGCAAGCGAAGGGGCTGCTCGAGACCTTCTTCGACCAGGCCTACCGCCAGCGTGCGCGCCTGGCGTTGCTGACCGCCAGCGGCAGCACGCCACAGTGGCAGCGTCATGGCCTGAAGGCCTCGGCTGCGCTTCAGCCCTGGCTGCGTGCGCTCGGGGCGGGGGGCGGCACGCCGTTGCTCGCGGCCCTGGAAGAGGCGCGCCAGTGGTTGCTGCGCCGTGGCAAAGCGCACCCCGGGGAGGTCCAACGCTGCCTGGTGCTGACCGACGGGCGCCTGCAACGCTGGAAGCCTGTGCAGCCGATGCCCTGTGCCTGCGTGCTGGTCGATATCGAGACGGCGCCGGTGCGCCTGGGGCGGGCAAGGCAACTCGCTGCGCAACTGCAGGCGGATTACCAGCATATCGATCAGTCAAGGAAACTCCGAACAAGCTGCTCATCAGCCGGAAATGGGTGGTTTAGGGATACCGAAAAGCCTGACTTTCAGCCGCTGATCAATGGATAACCAAGGCAAAGCCTTGGTTATCTGCCCTCACGGGCGCACCTCTCCCGCAGCAGACAATAATTGCCGGCGCACCCTCCACAGATTCGACAGAGCAAACAGCGTGGTCAGTTGCGCCGTGTTCTTGGCCAACCCACGGAAGCGGGTTTTCACATAACCGAACTGGCGCTAGATCACGCGAAAGGGGGCTCGACTTTCGCCCGCGTCTGCGCTTTGACTTTCTCGATCTGACGTTCGGCCGTGCAGAGCAGGCTGCGTCCGCTCAAGTGCTTGTAGGTGCTGCGTCGCGCAGCGATCTGCCAGATCACTTGCCGTCTGTCGTGCTCAGGCCGATTATCTACGCCGGTATAACCCGCATCGGCACAGACAACGTTTCGGAAAAGCTCATCTGACTCATGGGATGGAGGGCTTGTAGAGGGCAGTTGGACGGAGGGCCATTTCAGCACAGGTCAGGCGGCCTGTGCTGACTTGATCGGAGAATCCCTGACGGTGTCCGGCCCGAAACTGGCGCTGTTGAGTCGCGCTGTGCTGCGTGGCTACTTCTTGCCTGATGCTGAGCAAATCCCCGCTACCTGCTTTCTCGGGGGAGGGGGCAATGGGCTATGTTATAGTCGAGCTGTCGGTCACTTTCGACCACAGCACGCCGGATGCCGGAAGTTCGTGGCGGCGTGGCTTGGAGGCGTTGCATTCCATTCCAGCACTGCCGATCCGCGATGAGGTCCCCCTAGAGAAACCGCTTCCATGAACAACAATCCAGCCAACGGCGTCCGGATTCCGGCTCGCGATATTCCCTTTCCTGAAAGCATCAGCACTGAGGCCCAGGCTACGCTGCGCCGCATGGTTAATGCTGATGGCGTACCGCTGAATGCATTGCAATCCCCCCCACATCTGGACGATATCGACGGCTGGATTCGCCTGAAAGCGAGCGTTGATGCGCAGTACGGCTCCGCTATGACGCTACTTGCTGGTCCGTTGCTCGCCAGCGTGGAAACCGAACAGATTGACGGAGCCACGGTGCACATCGCTACGCCGACAAACTTGGTTGCCGACGACGCGGTCTTTGTCGATCTGCATGGAGGAGGCCTAGTCTTTGGCGGAGGCACCGCATGCCGCGTTGGCGCGCAAATGCAGGCCGACCAGTTAGGTCTGCGCTGCTGGGGTATCGACTACCGCACGCCACCGGAGCACCCCTATCCGGCCGCATTGGACGACTGCCTGACGGTGTACCGTCGGCTGCTTCAACAGTATCCTGCGCAAAGTATCGTCATCGGCGGGCGTTCGGCAGGAGGCAATCTGGCAGCCGCAATGGTGCTGCGTGCGCGCGACGAAGGTCTGCCACTGCCCGCAGCGCTGGTACTGCTATCGCCGCAAGCGGATCTGACCGAGTCGGGCGACAGCTTCACGCTGAATCAGCTCATCGACGTGCAACTGCCCGGTTCGCTAATGTCCAACAACCTACTGTATGCCGCTGGAGCTGACCTGGCCGATCCTTTGTTGTCGCCGCTGTTCGGTGATTTCTCCCGGGGTTTCGTGCGAACCTTTATACAGAGCGGCACGCGCGATCTGTTTCTGTCGAACGCCGTACGCCTGCATCGGGCGCTGCACCGCGTCGGCGTTCCCTGCGAGTTGCATATCTTTGAAGGCATGCCCCACGGCGGTTTCATGGGCGCACCAGAGGACTGGGAACTGCGCTCGGAGGTGGGCCGATTTGTCCGCTCCTGTTTGCCTAGCGCAAGTTGAGCCGGAAGGACACCATTGCTCGATCGATTCTGCAGCCGCTTGGTTTCGGTCTTTTCCGCGCAGACGCTCGCGACATTCTGAGTGCTCGTTGATAGGCTGCTGAAGTAGCACGTATTGTTCGTGGTTCAACGGCCGTTCATGAGTCCAACACAGTCCCGGGAGGGGTTCTGCGCCGTTAAGGACTCTCCGATCAAGTCAGCACAGGTCAGGCGGCCTGTACTGACTTGATCGGGGAATCCTTGAACGTCGTTAGATAAAGTGGGCGCGCGACAATAACTCGCACAAACTGAAAGTTGCCGAAGCAGCAGGGGGAAAGTTGCACAAGTGCGCGACAAGACGCGCACCTGTGCGTCGGCAAGTTATGCCTTGGGCATGGACCAGGGTTGCAGGTCATAGCCTTTTTCGAACAGCTCGGCGCGGACTTCCTCGATCAGGCTCGCCCATTGTGCAGGGTCCGAATAGATGCGCGAGGATACCTGCTTGCTGCCGATGCGGGTGCTGGTCCGGTCGATCACTGCCAGGCTCAGCTCACCAGTACCGTTGGGTGCATCCCAGGCAACGCACTGGAAGGGTTCGAAGGCGTGGTCGGCAATCAGCAGTGCTTCGTTGACACGGAGCGGGGCATTCATGGTTCGGTCTCTCTTGTGGTCCCAAACAGCAAATGTGTGTCCGCGCCGGGTAAAGAAATGAACGATTGCAGCGCGGGGTTATTGGTACTGATGCTCCGGGTCGTGGGTGAAGTCACATGGCAGTCGAAATTTTTTTTATAACGGAAAAAGTGATCCGTTGTATGTGCCGCCTGTGACGCCGGTTATGGGTAAAAATTCCGAAGTCGCTTTGCGTGACGGCATTTGGCAGACAAACGGTAGTGGGCACCGTCAGGTTCGTTGCTACTGTTAATTCGGGCGCCGCAACTTACTGTTTCTAATTAAAAAACTGAAAATTGGCGCCAAGGATAGGTCATGCTTGAACCTGCATCCCAACGCCGTCTGCTGATTGTCGATCCCTGCGATGATTGCCACCGTCTACTGCCGGGCCTGCGGGGCGCCGGTTGGGATGTGCGCAGTTGTACCCTGGGCGCTGCGCTCGAGCATCCATGTGACGTCGGCCTGTTGCGATTGCAGGCCTCGCACCTGCGTCACCAGGATGCCGTCAAGGACTTGATCAAGCGCAGCAATACCGAATGGATCGCCGTGCTCAGCGCCGAAGAGTTGCGCATGCAGAACGTCGGCGATTTCGTCTGTGAGTGGTTCTTCGACTTCCACACCCTGCCATTCGACGTTTCCCGGGTGCAGGTCACCCTCGGGCGTGCGTTCGGCATGGCGCGCTTACGTGGCAAGGGGGCGGTGCGGGTCGATGAGCCCGAGCACGAACTGCTGGGCGAGAGCCGTCCCATCCGCGAGTTGCGCAAGCTGCTCGGTAAGCTGGCGCCTACAGAGTCGCCCGTGCTGATCCGTGGCGAGAGCGGCACCGGCAAGGAGTTGGTGGCGCGCACGCTGCATCGTCAGTCGCAGCGCCATGACAAGCCGTTCATCGCCATCAATTGCGGGGCCATTCCCGAGCATCTGATCCAGTCCGAGCTGTTCGGCCACGAGAAAGGCGCCTTTACCGGGGCGCATCAACGCAAGGTCGGGCGTATCGAGGCGGCGCACGGCGGTACGCTGTTCCTCGACGAGATTGGCGACCTGCCTCTGGAGTTGCAGGCCAATCTGTTGCGTTTTCTGCAGGAGAAGCACATAGAGCGCGTTGGCGGCAGTCAGCCGATTCCAGTGGATGCGCGGGTGCTGGCAGCGACGCACGTGGATCTGGAGCAGGCGATCGAGCGTGGCAGGTTCCGTGAAGACCTGTATTACCGGCTCAATGTCCTGCAGGTGGTGACCGCGCCTCTGCGTGACCGGCACGGTGACCTGTCGATGCTGGCCAACCATTTCTCGCATTTCTACAGCCTGGAAACGGGGCGACGGCCACGCTCGTTCAGCGACAATGCCCTGGCGGCCATGGGGCGGCACGACTGGCCGGGCAACGTACGTGAACTGGCCAACCGCGTACGTCGCGGCTTGGTGCTGGCCGAGGGGCGACAGATCGAGACGCAGGATCTGGGGTTACAGGTGCTGGAGGAGGCCGATGCGCCGCTGGGGACGCTGGAAGACTACAAGCACCGCGCAGAACGCCAGGCGTTGTGCGATGTGCTCAACCGCCACAGTGACAACATGAGCATCGCGGCGAAGGTGCTGGGGGTATCCCGACCCACCTTCTACCGCTTGCTGCACAAGCATCAGATCCGCTGAATCCCGTAGGAGCGGCGGTTCGGCGCTCCGACTTGCCCGCGAAAAAGACACCGCAGTCTCTGGCACGGATCACGCGTGCTTTTGATTCAACTCGACTGGGCGATGTGGCCGTCGTCCTGGATTTCCTCGATCACATCCTCTTCACCCGGCAGGGCGGTGATCACGCTGAAATCGCTGACCTCCACCTCACCCCCACCATAACCGAGCAGGTGGAAGGAGAAGGCCTTGCGCTCGATGGGGTTGTCGAAGCCGAACTCCAGCTCCATCGGCTGGTCGGCCGTGACCAGTATCTCCTCGGGCAATCCCAGCGGTACATCCTGCTCCTGCTGTTTGGCCTTGAGCTGGATGTGCGCCCGGTGGGCCGGGTCGAGCGAGCGTACCTTGACCCGCACCCGGGTGTGCGAGCCTTCGGGCATCTCCAGGTACTGGGCGCCGATCAGGTTGTCGGCCCAGTCGTCACGAATGCGCTTGTGCAGAGGAATGGCCGATGGCCCACCGAACTGGTAGCGCAGGTTCAGCGGGGTTTGCAGCAACGACTGGTCGAGCACGCCAGCGAGCGCGGTGATCTGGCGCCCCAGTGGCGCTTCGCCGCGGCCGAGGAAGTGCGCCTGGTCGGCGATGAATCCCTCGCTGGCATAGCGTCGGCAGCGCTGCTGGAAATCGCATTCGCTGAAGGTGCCTCGGCCATCGTGGTAACGCAGCATGCCGTTGGTGAAGGAGATCATTTCCCGGCCGCTGTCGTAGTCGCGATACAGCGAGCGGCCGGCCAGGGCGGCGGGGATCGGCAGGGCGAAATAGTCGAGCAGCGAAGTGGCCAGGTCGACATGGCCGTAGGTGCCGTGCTTGATCTTCGGCAACTGTGCCTGTTCGGGCGCAAGGGTGAGGTTGAAGCCCCAGGAAGAGGCCAGGCGCACACCGTCGATGCCGTGGGACTCGTCCGAAGTGATGACCACCAGTGTGTCCTTGAGTACGCCCTGGCGCTGCAGGGTATCGAGGAACTCGCCCAGGGCGTCGTCCAGGTAGGCGACCGCCGCCTGTTTGGCGCTGTCGTAGCGTTGCAGGTAAGCGTCCGGTGCGGAGTAGGGCTGGTGGGTGCCGACGGTGAGCAGGGTCAGCATCCACGGCTGGCGCTGTTTGCGCAGCTCACCGACATAGCCCAGCGCGCCTTCGAAGAAGGCCTTGTCGTCCTTGCCCCAGGGGAACTCGAGGTAGTTGTCGTTGCGGAACCACTCCAGGCCGTGCACCGAGTCGAAGCCGATGTGCGGCATGATCCGGTCCTTGGCCATGAAGCGCAGGCCGGCGCCTTGCAGGTAGTGGGTGCTGAAGCCGGCCTGGCGCAGTTGTGCGGGCAGGCAGGCCTGGTTGCGCAGGTCCTGGGTGAGCAGCTCGACCCCCTTGGGCGTGCCGTTGGCGAGCTTGTCGTAGTCGCCGCAGAGCATGGCGTACAGGCCGCGAATGGTCTGGTGGGTGTGCAGGACGTAATCGGGGGTGTTCATGCCGCGTTCGGCCCAGCGGCTGAGATTGGGCATCAGGTCGTCATCGAAACGACTGTGCAGGGCTTGCCGGTTGGCGCGCAGATAGGCGCCGGGAATCCCCTCCAGGGTGATGACCAGCAGGTTGCGTGCACTGCCCGGGGCTTCGAGCAGCTTGCGTCCGTCGAGGTCGGTCTGGGTCAGGCCGATGCTGGGCAGCGGTGCTACCGTCAGGTCATGGCCCAGCCAGGCCTGCGCCTTGAGTTGCAGGTCGCTGGTGCCCGCCGAGAGCAGTTGATGGGACAGGTTGTACTGGCGCCATTGATCGGCATCGGAGGGTATCAGGTGCTCGCTGCCCCAGTGCGCGGCAAGCAGCACCGCTGGTGCGGCCCAGGCCGAGCGTGGCAGCGCCGGGGCGGGTTGGCCGCGCTGGAGCCAGCGGGCCAGCAGCCAGGCCGACAGGCCGACACCGAGGGTCCAGGGCAGCCAGGGGTGGGCTAGGGCGCCGCCGGTGGAGTTTTCCATGAACTGTGGGTCGAACAGGTAGCCCAGGTCGCTGCTGTTCGGCAGACGCCCGACCGCACTGACCAGCTCGGCCGAAGCCACCAGCAGCCCGCCCCAGGCCAGCAGCACCGGCAGTGCCAGCCACCAGGGGCTGCGCTGCAACAGCAGTACCAGCAGGATGCCGATCGCCAGGTCCGACAGGTACCCCAGTGGATCGGACCAGCCCAGCAGTGCGCGGGCGGCCAGGGGGATCACCACGACCAGCACTGCCAGGGTGGCGAGCCGAGCACGGGGATGGCCAAGCATGTTCTTCACGAAACGTCCTTCCTTGCCATGAAACAGTCACAAAAATGTGCTGCATCATAACAGGCCCCTCACAGGAAGGCCGGAAGCGACAAGGTTGGTTACCAATTGAAGCGCAGGGGCGCAAGGCGCCCCTGGAGTGGACAGATCAGAAGTAGTACGGGAATTTCAGGCTGAAGGTGAAGTCCGGTGCATCGTCGGTCAGGCCGATCGACAGGTTCGGCACGATGGTCAGGTTGTCGGTGGCCGCGAGGGTCATGCCGACGTTGAAGTAGGCGGCGTTTGCATCGCTGCTCTTGACGTCGGCCCAGCTGTCGCCGGTTTCCGCAGACTTGATCCGCGAGCGCCGGGCGATCAGGTCCGAAACCGAAAACGACATCGACATCTTCTCGTTGAGGGCGAAGGCCACCCCCGCACCGATCTGGAAGCTGTCGCCGATCTTCACCTTGCCCGGTACTTTCTGGTTGATCGTCGAGCTGACGTCGCTGAACGAATCCTCGAAGGTGTGGGTGTAAGACAGGCTGCCGAACAGCACTGCCGGGTCGAAGGTCTTGACCAGCGAGATACCGGGCGTGATCGACCAGACACCGTTGCCGGTAGGCAGGTCTTCGGGGTAGCTCAGGCTGTCGTTCTCGGTGTCGCGCAGCAGCTTGATGCCGAACGGATCCTTGCCGGTCGGTGCCTTGACCCGCACGCTGAACACCGCATCCGGGGTGTTCTCCGACTCGTCGAGGAACTTGTAGGCCACGCCGAAGTTGACGTCGCCAAGGGTCGGGTCGCGGGTGATGGTGCGCTCGGAAATGCCCTGGGCGTTGCCGCCGACGCCCCCGGACTGGTAGGTCGACTCGCGGTAGATGATCGGCACGTTGACGTCGAACTGCCAACGGTTGTCGAGGTTGTAGCGGGCAGTAAGGTCGAGCGTCCAGTTGTCGGCCTTGATCCGGTCCAGATTGATGTTGCCCAGGAAGATCGAGTCCAGTGCCAGGAAACCGTTGAGGATGAGCTGGCGGGTGTCGTAGCGGGCATAGGTGATGCCGGTCTCGACACTGAACTTGCCGCCACCGAAGAAGCCGCTGGCCTCATCGTAGAGGTTGGACACGCTCTGCGCCGGTTCCGAATCATCCTTGAGTGACTCGCCATAGGATGAGCCGCCGCCGGCGGCGGCCACGGCCTGATTGTTGCGCGGCTCGGAAGCCGGCGAGCGGGTCAGGCGTTTGGGGGGTGGGGCTGCGGGCTGTTCCTCGACCTGGCGAACGCGTTGTTCGAGCACCATCAGCGCCTGCTGCTGCGCTTCGTAGCGCTGCTTGAGCGCAGCCAGTTCGGCTTTCAGCGCGTCTACCTGGGGATCGCTGGCTGCGTAGAGCAGTGATGATGGTACCAAGGTCCCCAGGCAGACAACTGCCCCCAATGACAACGATCGATGCATAAGTTAGCCGTCCCTTCCAACTGCGATGATTGAGACGAAGCGTAGATCAATATCCTGAAACACGTAGGCCCTTGAGTTGATCAAGATTGCAGTTCAGCGCGCCTGCAGAAGGCAAATTGTCGCGCAGCACCACATTGAGCTGTGTCAGGTTGCTGACCGCGTTGCTGCCGCCCAGCAAAGTGGTGGCTTGTAGCAGGCCACCTTCGGCCAGGCGCTGCATGCTTTGCCCTTGATTGTTGTTGGCCTGGATGGCCATCTGGATCCCGTTGCCACTGTTCGAAACGCTGAGCGTACCGGCGTTGTTGCTGGTGCTGAGGGTGCTGCCTGCGGCCAGGACCTGGCCTTGCGGCACACCGGCATCACCGATCTGGCCCGCCTCGCGAACATTGATGGCGACATCGTTATAGGCGCTGTTGTTGTCGCCGGCCGCGCGCACCGACTGGGTCACGCCCTGGGTGGTGTTGACCAGGCCTGCACCGCCGTTGACCAGGCCATTGCCGCGGCCAGGGGCGTTGCCCGAGCCGTTCTCGCCGGTCATCGACACGTAGAACTGCGGTTTGATCACGTTCTGCTGCACCTGCAGGGTGGTTGTGGCGCCGATGCGATCACCGGCGGCGTTCTGCCAGGTGCTGCTCATGACGATGCCGAAACTGATGATTCGCCCCGGCATCACATACTTCCCACGCAGTTGGGCAAGCTCCTGGTCCTTGACCTCGATGGGCTTGAACACCTGCGCGTGGGCGGGGAGGCTGGCAGCCAGGCATGCTGCGACCAGCCAGGTGGTAGTCTTCATCGCTGCTCCCCGGGACTTCGTGCCCCTTGTAATCGTCAGAAGAAATCGCTCTGGATGAAACCGAATTCCATCAGTTGCGCGTCTTCCACCGGGTAGAAACCGTTGACGCGGTTCTTCGCGGTCAGAGGTGCCGGCGGATCGAGCAGGGCGTTGGCCTTGTCGTAGCCGGGGCCGATGACGGCGAAGATGATGCCGTTCCAGCCTTTGAGGAAATCGTCGAATTTGTAGCGTTTGTGGCCCAGGACAGGATCGCCGATGTAGACCCAGCCCTTGTCGATGCGCTGGAGCACCACGAAGTGCTTGTAGCCACGGATGTCCATCAGCACGATCACCGGAATGCTCACCTTTTCCAGGGTGTCGGGTTCGACCCGATAGCCCCTGGCGCGCATGCCGATGCTTTCGACGTAGCGCTTCATGTCGAGCATGGAGAAGCCCTGGACCTTGACGGTGTCCTGGTCGGAGTGGGCGAGCATGCCTTCGATCACCTGGTGTTCGTCCACGTCGAGCCAGTAGGCCTGCTTGAGGACGGTGGCCAGGGCGGCGGCGCCGCAGCTGAAATCGGTCTTCTGTTGCACCAGGTCGGCGAAGCGCCGCTCACGCAGGCTCTGCACTGGCTTGTAGACGAGAGTACCGCCTGGCAAGGCGGCGATCGGCATCTGTGCCGCTTCTACGAGACCGGCAAGGAACATGAGTGTGGCAAGCAGGACAATGCGCATGACCTTCTCCACCGGGTAGAGACAGGGAAAGGGGCCCCGAAGGGCCCCGATCGGCTGCTGTTACATGCAGGCTTTGCAACCTGCGGCGATGGACAGCGAGTTGGTCTGCTGGTTGCCGCTGCCGGCCGAGACGTTGGCGCCGACGTTGCCCGACACGCCATTGAGCGAGTTGCTCAGGTTGGCGTTGTTGGTCACAGGGTTGCGCCAGCCGGTGGGGGTCAGGACCTGATAGGAGGCAACACCGGCCAGGCCGAAGGTGCCTTCTTCGTGGAACTTCAGCGGGTCCTTGTCGACATGGGTGTTGCCATAGCGATCGCGGCTGCTTTCGTCTTCGACGTAGCCGTAGCCATTGCCTTGGTAGTGGCCGTAGGCAGCGAAGGTGGAGGTGAGGGTTTCCTTGCTGTAGGTACGGTCGGCCTTGTTGGTGACGTTCAGGCCGCCGACGTTCTGGTTGGCTGCACCGGTGGCGGCAGCGACGCGGCCACCCGACACGGCGATGGCCATGTTGTTTTTCTGTTGGTTGAAGTCCCCGGCGGTCACGTTGATGCCGATGTTGCCGGAGCTGCCGTTGGCCGAACCGGTGAGGTTGGCGTTGTTGGAGGTGGAGTAGTTCTTGACGGTGTTGCCGGCGTTGGTCTGGGTGGCCTGGGCCATGGCCACGGCACTGCCGAAGATGAAGTTCTCATCGGCGGTGGCGATTGCCGCAACGTTGTCCTGCTGGTTGCCGCTGCCTGCGGCAACGTTGGCACCCAGGTTGCCTTGGGAACCGTTGGCCGAGTTGTCCATGCGGGCATCGTTGCGGGTGCCTTGGTTCAGCACACGGTTGCCGGAGTTGTTCTGGGTGTCCAGAACGGTGGCGGCAGAGCCGGCGTTCACCAGCAGGGACAGCAGCAGGCTTTCGTTGTTGTTGTGGCCATTGTTGTGGCCGCCGTGGTTGTCGTTTCCACGGCCGCCGGCTTGTGCAGCAACTGCCATGACCGCAGCGAGGGCGAATACCAGAGGCTTGAGTGCCATTTTCGGTTTCATGGTGTTTCTCCGCTTATATTTTCGTTGTTAAGTGTTGTGTTGCTGGTCGGGTCAATCCGCGACCCGGACGCTCAGGGTGTTGGCCATTCGGTTGCCCACCCCGGCGCTCTGATTCAACTGGATCACGCCACGGCTGCCGGTGAAGGCCTGGTCACTGGTAGTGACCTGGCGACTGCCGGGTGTGTGATCAGTTGCGTCGGAGCTGTTGGCCAGCGAGACGTTCTGCTGGCTGAGAATGCTGTCGTCGATGCTCTGTGGTATTGCGCTGATGCTGATGCGCACCGCGTTGGCCTGTTGCGTGGCGGCGCCCGCCGATTGGTTGATGCCCAGCATGCCGTTGCCGTTGCTGAAGGCATTGCCATTGATGCTGGCGTGGGCGTCGAGCGCGCTGTTGGCGCGAAAGTCGCTGCGTTGGCGGATCTGCGTGCTGGCCTGGCCTTCGGTGCCGATGGCGATGGCTTTCACGTTGGCCTGTTGCAGCGCGTCACCTGCGGCCTGGTTGATGTTGAGGTTGCCCTGGTAGGCGCGGCCACTGGCATCGAGGGTGGCGTTGTCCACCACAGGCGAGCCGGCGAAGGCGCTTGCGGTGCAGCCCAGGGCCAGGCACAGCAGGGAGAGTTTGAGGGTATGCATGTTCATTGGCCCCGGGTCAGGATCTGCAGCGGCGCCATGCCGCGCTGAACGTTCTGGTTGACCGTGTTGGAGATGCTGTTGGCGCCGGACGCCCCGGCACCGGAGCCGCCGGGCATGCCGGGCAATTGCGACTGGGCGGTGCCCATGCCTCGCAGGTTCCCGGAGTTGTCAGGTTGGAAGATGCGGCTGACGGTCGAACCGCTGGCGACGTTGGCGAAGTCGCCATCGGTCAATTCGTTGTTGGTCTGGGCCTGGATGCGTGCCGACTCATTGGTGTTGGCGGTGGTCGGGTAGGGGTCTGGCGTGCCGGTTCGGCGATCAGCCTGACGCGGCTGGACATCGCGATTGAGGACGATCACCCCGTTGCCGCCAGCGAGGACCGGCGGCGCAATCGATGTGGCGGCAAGGCAAGCCAGAACGAGCAGTGCAGGCAGTGTGTTGTGCTTGTTCCCCACGGCGGTGCTCCCTTTCTGTGCGCTGGCCCTTGAGCGTTGCCAGAACAGAGAGCGAAAGCCGTGCCGGTTTTGCTTTTTGCCGATTTATCAGCGGGTTGCGCGAGGAGGGTAGGCGTGCCGGTTTTCTGTTGTATCAGCGTTGATACAAGGTGTCGGGTCATCGCCCGTCAAGGGCCGAAGCACGGGCGATCTGGAGGGATGCGCAGGGAGTGTATCAGCGCTGTGACAGTTCCCCCGAAAGTGTGGGGAAGGCCCCAGCAATAGGGGTTTGATGGCGATGGGGTGTATCAGTGAGTTAACAGTCCGGCCATGCTGAGGGGCCGGGCTGGGCTTACCCCAGGAGCTCGGCCACCGCCGCCAGCGCGTCATCCCGGCGCTGCTGCCAGTCCCCGTCAATGACCCGCAGTGGCTGGCGATGCTGTTGTAGCCAGTGCAGGCTGTCATCGAAGAACGCCTGGCGCTCCTCAAGCCGCGGCTGGCAGCGCTGGCCATCGCCGATCCATTCCACGCCCTCGGGACTGAGCAGCAGGTGGAGGTCGTAGTGCCTGGCCAGCAGCGCCTGTTCCAGCCACGCGGGGCAGTCGCCGAACAGCACGCGACTCCACAACATGTTGCTCAGCAGGTGGGTATCGAGGATCAGCAGCGAAGGCGAGGCTGCCCGCGCCTGGTCTTCCCAGGCCAACTGCCCGCGAGCGATGGCCGGGATATCGGCGTAGCAGGTATCGCGCTGATGGGTGTCGATGAAATGACGTACGTACTCGCCGACGGTGATGCCACCGAAACGGCGCTGGATCTCGCCACTGAGCCAGCTCTTGCCACTGGATTCAGGGCCGCATAACACCAGGACCTTCATGCGCCGGCCAGCGCCGGATCGCGCCGCCACTCCAGCCAGCCGCGCACGGCAATAAGGGTGAACAGGGCGTACAACGCGGCGGTCAGGTACAAACCCTTGTACAGGAACAGTCCAACGAAGATCACATCGACCACGAACCACAACGCCCAGCATTGCAGGCGTTTCTGTGCCATCCACACCTGCGCGACCAGGCTGAAACCGGTCAGCGCGGCATCCAGCCAGGGTTGGGCGGCGTCGGTCCAGTGGGCCATGGCCGCACCCAGGGCGACACTGGCCAGCAGCCCCAGGCCCAGGCCGCGCAGCGTCGTGGCGGTGTCCAGGCGCGATACCTGGCGCGCGTCCTCGACCCGGTCCGGGCGCGTCCATTGCCACCAGCCATAGAGGTTGAGCACGGCATAGACCACTTGCAGGAGCATGTCCGAATACAGCTTCACGTCGTAGAAGATCCAGCTGTAGAGCAGCACCATCACCAGGCCGATCGGCCAGCACCAGATGTTCTGCCTGACCGTGAGCCAGACGGCGATGACGCCGAGCGCGGCGGCGAAGAGTTCGAGGCCGGACATCGGCGATCCTTCGGAAGGGAAAGGGCGCGATTGTAGCTTGAGGGTCGAGGAAGGTGAATCGCTGTGAAACGGGGCGCCGTAGCGCCCCTTCTTTTGCTCAGACTCTGAATTGACGCAGCAGCTGCTCGAGCTCCTCGCTCAGGCGTGCCAGGGAAACTCCGGCATCGCTGGATTGGCGCGCCGCCTCGGCGGTCTGCTGGGACAAGCCGGCGGTGTCGAGCACATTGCGGTTGATTTCCTCGACCACATGGGACTGCTGCAGGGTGGCGCTGGCGATCGAGGTGTTCAGCGCCGCCAGGGTGTGCAGCGCCTGTTCGATGGCCGCAAGGCTGGTGCCGGCTTCGCGGGCCTGTTCGACGGTCTGGCGCGAGGCTTCGCTGCTGGTGTCGATGGCCCGGACCGCCGCATCCGACTGGCCCTGCAGGTGCTCGATCATGGTCTGGATCTCGGCAGTGGACTGCGCCGTGCGCTGGGCCAGCAGGCGGACCTCATCGGCGACCACGGCAAAGCCGCGGCCCTGTTCGCCCGCACGCGCAGCCTCGATGGCGGCGTTGAGGGCCAGCAGGTTGGTCTGCTCGGCGATCGAGCGAATCACTTCCAGTACGCCACCAATCTTGGTGCTGTGCCCGGCCAGGTCGCGGATCACCCCCTGGGCCTGGTCGATGGTCGCCGACAGCCGGTCGATCTGCTGCAGGCTGCCGTGGATAGCCTGCTGGCCCTGACCGACCTGCTGCTGCGCTGCGCGCATTTCCACGGCCGCCTGCTCGGCGTTCTTCGCCACATCCTGCACCGCGTAGGTGACCTCGTTGACCGCCGTGGCCACCTGGTCCATCTGCAGTGATTGCTGGGCACTGTGCTGCTGGGCGCTGCCCGCGTTGTCGCCGACGTGCCCGGCGGACTGGGCCAGCGCATGGGCTGTGCCCTGCAATTGGCCGACCACGCCCTGCAGCTTGCCGTTGAAACGGTTGAAGTACTCACCCAAATGGGTGATTTCGTCGCGTCCCTGGGTGTCCAGGCGACGGGTCAGGTCGCTCTCGCCACTGGCGATGTTGCCCATGGCCTGTACCGCCTCGTGCAGTGGACGGGCGATGCTGCGGGCGATCAGCCACACCACCAGCCCCATCACCAGGGCAATGAACAGCCCGACCAGCGAGGCCTCGCGGACCTGGCGAGCGAATTCGTCCTGTACGTCGTCGACATACACCCCCGAGCCGATGATCCAGCCCCAGGGCTTGAAGAGCTCTATATAGGAGGTCTTGGCCACCGGCTCGCTGGCGCCGGGCTTAGGCCAGCGGTAGTTGACCGGGCCCGCGCCCTGGGCCTTGGCCAGGGTCACCATCTCGTTGAACACGGCAAAGCCGTCAGGGTCGCGGATCGCCGACAGGTCCTGGCCATCGAGCTTGGCGTTGACCGGGTGCATGATCATCTTCGGTTGCAGGTCGTTGATCCAGAAATAGTCATCCTTGTCGTAGCGCAGGCTGCGCACCACCTGCAGCGCCTGCTGCTGGGCGCTTTGCCGGTCGAGGCTGCCAGCGGCCTCCAGCCCCTGGTAGTAGGCGAGCACGCCCACGGCAGTCTCGACCACATGCTGGGTCTTCTGCGCCTTGGCCTGGTACAGGTCACCATGGATCTGGCGCAGCATCAGCAGCCCCAGGACCAACAGCATGGCGACGGCCACGAGCAGGATCAGCCACAGACGACGGCTGATCGACATCGATCTCAAGGTCTTCATCAAAAGGTCACTCCATGTCTTGTTCTTTTTATATGAGCAGCATCCAACCATGACCGGATGCCTGCAACCCAGTCGACCAACGGCTAAGTGCCGGGCTCGACAATCCATGTTGCATCCTGCGCAAGCCTTCGCGCAGGGCCTCTGATAGGATTTCGGCCGCGCAAGATGAAACCTTTAGCCGCGGCGCACTTTTTCGCTGGTGTTGGGACTAACGAACGCTGTAAAACACGCGTCGCTGCGCGTGCGGTGAATACTTGTAATCGAAAAGAACTAGGGTGCTGCCAGGAGCAGTGTCCATTGGGGGAGTTGATGGATTTTTGGAGTGCCTTCCAGGCAATCATCCTGGGTATCGTCGAGGGCTTGACCGAGTTCCTGCCGATTTCCAGCACCGGCCACCAGATCATCGTGGCCGACCTGATCGATTTTGGCGGCGAGCGCGCAATGGCGTTCAACATCATCATTCAGCTGGGCGCGATCCTGGCGGTGGTGTGGGAGTTTCGCAGCAAGATCTTCGAAGTGGTGTTCGGCCTGTCGAGCCAGCCCAAGGCCCGGCGTTTCACCGCCAACCTGCTGATCGCCTTCATGCCGGCGGTCGTGCTTGGCGTACTGTTCGCCGACCTGATCCATGAGTACCTGTTCAATCCGATCACCGTGGCCGTGGCCTTGGTGGTGGGCGGCTTCATCATGCTCTGGGCCGAGCGCCGCGATCACCGTATCGAGGTCGACCATGTCGACGACATGCGCTGGACCCACGCCCTGAAGGTCGGCCTGGTGCAGTGCCTGGCGATGATCCCGGGGACCTCGCGCTCGGGCTCGACCATCATCGGCGGCTTGCTGTTCGGCCTGTCACGCAAGGCCGCGACCGAGTTCTCGTTCTTCCTGGCGATGCCGACCATGGTCGGCGCCGCGGTGTATTCGGGCTACAAGTATCGTGACCTGTTCCAGCCGGCCGACCTGCCGGTATTCGCCATCGGCTTCGTGGTGTCGTTCATCTTCGCCATGATCGCCGTGCGTGCGTTGCTCAAGTTCATCGCCAACCACAGCTACGCGGTCTTTGCCTGGTACCGCATTGCCTTTGGCCTGCTGATCCTGGCGACCTGGCAGTTCGGCTGGGTTGACTGGGCCACGGCGCACGGCTGATGGCACGCGGGCAAAGTGCCGGGCGGCGCGACGCTGGCCAGGCAGGCGAGGGCGTGCGCAACCTGCGCCTGAAATTGCTGGTGCTGCTGGTCTTGTGCCTGCTACCGGGCCTGGGGGTGGCGCAGATGGCCTGGAGCGGCCAGTCCTGGCTGCCCCTGGCGCTGTATCCGGCGGCCAGCCTGATCTGCCTGTTGTTGTACTGGCAGGACAAGCGGCAGGCCCGCACCCAGGCCTGGCGCACGCCAGAGAAAATCCTCCACGCCAGCGAGTTGCTCGGTGGTTGGCCGGGGGCCTTGCTGGCGCAGCAATTGTTCCGGCACAAGACCCGCAAGCTGTCGTACCAGATGGTGTTCTGGGCAATCGTCGCGTTGCACCAGGTGTTCTGGCTGGATCGCCTGGTGCTGGGTGGGCGCTGGCTGGGATTGATGGGCTGAGCGAGCGCCGCGCAATCCTCAATCGGCCAACAAGCCCACCTGCAAGCGCTTGGGCAAGCGTCGCACCACCAGTTGGTGCGAACGCTGCAGCAGATCGGTCAACTCTTCCCGGCCCATGGGGTAGGGAGGCAGCATGCTGATCCAGCGCGCCCTCGCCAGATAAGGCGCCGGCCGTACGCCGGGACGGTCGCAATAACCGAGAAACAGCTCGTCGGCGACCTTGAACATCAAGCCTGCTCCCGGCAGGTCAAGCACGGCGAACATCTTGTTACCGGCCACCGAGAACACCCGGATTGCGCCCCATTTGTAATCCTCCCGCGCGCCGGGCAGGCTCAGGCAGAACGCTGCCACCTGCTCGGGGCTCATGGGTCGCTCAGACATAGCGCTCTCCACAGGCCTCGAACGAGGCCGCCAGGTGATCGATCCATACCCGCACTGCAGGCAGTACGCCGCGCCGGTGCGGATACACCGCTTGCAGATAACCCCCAGGCAGCGACCACTCCGGCAGCAGGTGCACCAGTTCGCCGCGCGCCAGTTCTTCCTCGCAATAGTTGCTTGGCAGGGCGGTAAAGCCCAGGCCTGCGCAGGCCGAGGCCTTGCGCACCACGAAGTCATCGATGTTCAGGCGTGGCTCCAGGGCGATCTCCTGCTCCTGGCCGCCGGGCCCGATGAGGCGAAAATGCACCAGGCGATCGGCATCCGCAGCCCCCAGGACGGGCAGCCCCACCAGCTGCGACGGGTGCTCGAGCCCGTCGGCGAATCCAGGGGCTGCCACCAGGTACATCTGCGCCTGGCGCAGGCGGCGGGTGGCCAGGGCCGGGTCCTCGTCGCCCAGGTCGCGCACCCGCAGCGCCACATCGATACCTTCGGAGATCAGGTCGACACGGCGATTGAGCAGCACCATCTCCAGTTGCACCAGCGGGTACTGGGCGAGAAAGCGGCTGATGATGTCTGGCAGGAAGGCATGGGCCAGGGCCACCGGGGCAGACACCCGCAGGCGTCCACGCGGCTCGCTGGTCATGCTGGCGACGGCTTCGTCGGCCATCTCGGCCTCCAGCAGCATGGCCTGGCAGTGGTGCAGGTAGCGTTCGCCGACGGCGGTCAGCTTCAGTTGCCGGGTGGTGCGCTGCAGCAGGCGTGTGCCCAAGCGTTCCTCGAGTTCTGCGATACGCCGCGACAGGCGCGACTTGGGGATGCCCAACTGGCGACCGGCGGCAGCGAAGCCACCGGCCTCGACCACTCGGGCGAAGTAGAAGAGGTCGTTGAAGTCTTGCATACGGATATCTCACTGTTCCATCAGTGGAACAAACTAATGCATTTTTGCCGACTAATCAGTTATTCATCGCCTATGTAGGATTCTCTCCATCGTGATCGCCCACAGCTGCGGTCTTCATTTACAGGAGAGTCCCATGAAACTGTTGCACATCGATTCGAGCATCCTGGGCGACAATTCCGCCTCCCGCCAGTTGAGCCGCGAAGTGGTCGATGCCTGGAAGGCTGCCGATCCTAGCGTCGAAGTCATCTACCGCGACCTCGCTGCCGATGCCATCAGCCATTTCTCGGCCGCGACCCTGGTCGCCGCCGGCACCGCCGAAGAAGCCCGTGACGCCGCCCTTGCCCACGAAGCCCGCCTGAGTGCCGAAACCCTGGCCGAATTCCTCGCCGCCGACGCGGTGGTCATCGGTGCTCCGATGTACAACTTCACCGTGCCGACCCAGCTCAAGGCCTGGATCGATCGCGTTGCCGTCGCCGGCAAGACCTTCCGCTACACTGAAGCTGGCCCGGAAGGCCTGTGCGGTGACAAGAAGGTGGTGCTGGTGTCCACTGCCGGTGGCCTGCACCAAGGTCAGCCGACCGGTGTCGGTCATGAAGATTTCCTCAAGGTGTTCCTGGGCTTCATCGGCATCACCGACCTGGAAATCGTCCGCGCCCACGGCCTGGCGTATGGTCCGGAGCACCGCAGCAAGGCCATCGACGCTGCCCAGGCGCAGATTGCCAACGAGCTGTTCGCCGCAGCCTGATAGAAACCCCGAAAAAGCCGGCTGTCGCCTTGCGCGACAG
>NZ_JABWRO010000053.1:0-34784 GCF_014268985.1 Pseudomonas sp. RW10S2
AAAACGGCATCCCTGGGATGCCGTTTTTCATTAAGCGGTGAATCTACCGACGCTATCGCGAGAGCGCAGGGCTGCCAGCGTAGAGGTCAGTACGCTCGGCAACTGATCACTTGCGCGCCTCCTCCCACGACTTGAGCAGCTCGTTGTAGCTGACCGTCTCGCCCTTCGGCTTCTCGTTGGCCAGCTTGGGTTTCGGCGCGCCCGGCTGGTCGAACCAGTACTGCGCATCACGCTCTGGGTTGAGCTTGGGCGCACAGGTGGCCTGGGCGTTGGAACGCTGCAACCGCTCCATCATGCGGTCCTGGTCACGGGCCAGGCCGTCGAGGGCTTCCTGCGGAGTCTTCTCGCCACTGGCCACCTCGGCGATATGACTCCACCACAGCTGCGCCAGGCGCGGGTAGTCAGGCACGTTGGTGCCGGTCGGGGTCCACTGCACCCGGGCCGGGCTGCGGTAGAACTCCACCAGCCCACCCAGCTTGGGCGCCATCTCGGTCATGGCCTGGGAGTTGATGTCCGACTCGCGGATCGGCGTAAGACCGACAATGGTCTTCTTCAACGACACGGTTTTCGAGGTCACGAACTGTGCGTACAGCCATGCCGCGAGGCGCTGCTTTTCGGGGGTGGACTTGAAGAAGGTCCAGGAACCGGTGTCCTGGTAACCCAGTTTCATGCCCTCTTCCCAATACGGCCCTTTCGGCGACGGCGCCATGCGCCACTTCGGCGTGCCATCGGCGTTGACCACTGGCAGCCCGGGCTTGACCATATCGGCGGTGAAGGCGGTGTACCAGAAGATCTGCTGGGCGATATTGCCCTGGGCCGGCACCGGGCCGGACTCGGAGAAGGTCATGCCCTGCGCTTCCTTCGGCGCATAGGCGCGCAGCCAGTCCACGTACTTCTGCGTCGCGAACACCGCTGCCGGGCCGTTGGTGTCGCCACCACGGGTGACGCTGGAGCCAACCGGGTGGCAGTCCTCAACGCGAATGCCCCACTCGTCCACCGGCAAGCCATTGGGCAGGCCTTTGTCGCCGCCACCTGCCATGGAGAACCAGGCATCGGTGAAACGCCAGCCGAGCGAAGGGTCTTTCTTGCCATAGTCCATATGGCCGTAGACACGCTTGCCATCGATCTCCTTGACGTCTTCGGTGAAGAACTTGGCAATGTCTTCATAGGCCGACCAGTTCACTGGCACACCCAGCTCGTAGCCGTACTTTTCCTTGAACTTGGCCTTCAGATCAGGGCGTTCGAACCAGTCGGCGCGGAACCAGTAAAGGTTGGCGAACTGCTGGTCAGGCAACTGGTAGACCTTGCCGTCTGGCGCGGTGGTGAAGGAGATACCGATAAAGTCTTTCAGGTCGAGCGTAGGCGAGGTGTAGTCCTTGCCTTCGTTGGCCATCAGGTCAGTGATCGACTGCACCTTGCCATAGCGAAAGTGCGTGCCGATCAGGTCGGAATCGTTGACCCAGCCGTCGTAGATGTTCTTGTCCGACTGCATCTGCGTCTGCAGCTTCTCCACCACATCGCCTTCCTGCAACAGGTCGTGGGTGAGCTGGATGCCTGTGATCTCGCTGAATGCCTTGGCCAGTACCTTGGACTCATACTCATGAGTGGTGAGGGTTTCCGACACCACGTTGATCTTCATCCCACGAAACGGCTCGGCGGCCTTGATGAACCACTTGAGTTCCGCCATCTGCTGCTCGGCACTCAGGGTGGAAGGCTTGAACTCGCTGCCGATCCATTTTTTCGCCGCGTCCTCGTACTGATCGGCCCACGCCGTGCCCTGCAGGCCGCCAAGCAGCAGCGCCGCGGCCAGAGTCAAATGTCGCCGCTTGTTGTCGTTATCGAACATTGTGATCTCCCGATTGAAATGATCCGCCGCCCCGGGCTAACCCCAGCGCAGCACCACCACGAGCCAGGCCAGCGACAGCAGCGAGGCCACCCACAGCGGCCAGTCGCTGGCGCCGATCACCGCAAGGTGCAGGTAGGCACTGGCCAGCAGGCCGATGAACAACCGGTCGCCACGACTGGTGACGAGCGGCAGAAAACCGCGCCGCTCCACACAGGGGCGACGCAGCTCGAACACAGTCATGCACGACAGCAGCACGCCGACGGCGACAAAGAACAGCGCCGTGGGCAAGGTCCAGGCCATCCACTCCATCCTTGCGCCCTCCTATACCCGGCCCAGGGCAAAGCCCTTGGCCACATGGTTGCGGACAAACCAGATCACCAGCATGCCAGGCAGGATGGTCAGCACCCCGGCGGCCGCCAGCACTCCCCAGTCGATACCCGAGGCCGACACGGTGCGGGTCATCACCGCCGCAATCGGCTTGGCGCTCACCGAGGTCAAGGTTCGCGCCAGCAGCAGCTCGACCCACGAGAACATGAAGCAGAAGAAGGCTGTCACGCCGATCCCGGAGCCGATCAGCGGCACGAAGATCTTCACGAAGAAACGCGGGAAGCTGTAACCATCGATGTAGGCGGTTTCGTCGATCTCTTTTGGCACCCCCGACATGAACCCCTCCAGGATCCACACCGCCAGCGGCACGTTGAACAAGCAGTGGGCCAGGGCCACGGCAATGTGCGTGTCGAACAGGCCGATGGACGAATACAGCTGGAAGAACGGCAGCAGGAACACCGCCGGTGGCGCCATGCGGTTGGTCAGCAGCCAGAAGAACAGGTGGCGATCACCGAGAAAACGATAACGCGAGAACGCATACGCCGCTGGCAAGGCCACCGCCAGAGAGATCACCGTGTTCAGGCACACGTAGTACAACGAGTTGAGGTAGCCGCTGTACCAGCTCGGATCGGTGAAAATGACCCGATAGTTGTCGAAGGTGAACGCCTGAGGCCACAGGGTCAGCCCGCCAAGGATCTCCGTATTGCTCTTGAACGACATGTTCAACAGCCAGTAGATCGGCACCAGCAGGAAGAAGAAGTACAGCAGCAACGGCACCGCTTTGCGCAAGGTCATGGCCTACTCCTTGTCGGCGTGGGTCATGGCGGTATAGAACAGCCACGACACAAGCAGGATGATCAGGAAGTACACCAGCGAGAACGCCGCCGCCGGCCCCAGGTCGAACTGCCCGACCGCCATGCGCGTGAGGGTCTGGCTGAGGAACGTGGTGGCATTGCCCGGCCCGCCGCCCGTGAGCACGAAAGGCTCGGTATAGATCATGAAGCTGTCCATGAAGCGCAGCATCACCGCGATCAGCAGCACGCTCTTGAGCTTCGGCAGCTGGATATGGCGAAACACCGCCCAACCCGAGGCGCGGTCGATGCGCGCAGCCTGGTAGTACACGTCGGGAATGGCGCGCAATCCCGAGTAGCACAGCAGCGCCACCAGCGAGGTCCAGTGCCAGACATCCATCACCAGCACCGTGACCCAGGCATCCAGCGGATCGCCCGCATAGTTGTAGCTGACCCCAAGCTTGGCCAAGGTAGCCCCAAGCAGCCCGATATCGGCGCGGCCGAAGATCTGCCAGATGGTGCCGACCACGTTCCACGGGATCAGCAGTGGAATGGCCATGATGATCAGGCACACCGAGGCCATGCGCCCCTTGGTCGGCATGGTCAGGGCGATGGCGATGCCCAGCGGGATCTCGATCAGCAGCACGCAGCCCGAATAGATGAACTGACGCAACAGCGCATCGTGCAATGCGGGGTCTCGCAACACCTGGCGGTACCAGTCGGCACCGACGAAGTAGCGGTTGGAGGCGTCGAAGATGTCCTGCACCGAATAGTTGACCACCGTCATCATCGGCACCACGGCGCTGAAGGCCACCAGCAGGAACACCGGCAGCACCAGCCACCATGCCTTGTTGTTCGGCACCTTGTTCATGGCGCGGCCTCCAGCAGCAGGTCATCGACATAGAGCATCAGCCATTGCGCCGGCAGGCTGACCCAGGCGCGCCCTTCAGGCAGGGGACGGTCCTCGCCCATGCGAGCCTTGAGGGTGACGCCCGCCAGCTCCAGGGTGAGGATGCGGTAGGTGCCCAGGTCTTCTACATCCAGGACCTGGGCCTCGAAGGCATCATCGATCGGTCGGTCCCAGACCTGCACGAACTCCGGACGAATCCCCACCTGCAGGCGCTCGCCCGGCTGCTCGGCCAGGCGCTCGCGCAGGCCATCCGGCAACGGCAGGTGCAGACCGCCGAAACTCACGCCATCGGCTTCGGCACGCACCTCGATCAGATTCATCCCGGGGCTGCCGATGAAGTAGCCCACGAAGGTGTGGCGCGGGCGCTCGAACAATTCGCGCGGGGTGCCGAACTGGACAATGCGCCCACCGTGCATCACCGCGATCTTGTCGGCGAAGGTCGAGGCCTCCAGCTGATCGTGGGTGACATAGATCATGGTGATGTTGAACTGCTCGTGAATCTGCTTGAGCTTGCGCCGCAGCTTCCATTTCAAGTGCGGATCGATCACCGTCAGCGGCTCGTCGAAAAGGATCGCCGACACATCGTCGCGCACCAGGCCGCGGCCCATCGAGACCTTCTGCTTTTCGTCAGCGCTCAGGTTGCGCGCCTTTTTCTTCAGCACCGGCCCCAGGTCGAGCACCTCGGCGATCTCTTCGACGCGCGCCTTCACCCGCCGCTCGTCCAGGCCCTGGTTACGCAGGGGGAAGGCCAGGTTGTCGAACACGCTCATGGTGTCGTACACCACCGGGAACTGGAACACCTGGGCAATGTTGCGCTGCTGCGGCGACAGCGCATTGACCGGCTGACCGTCGAACTGCACCTCTCCCTGGGACGGACTGAGCAGGCCGGAAATGATGTTGAGCAAGGTCGACTTGCCGCAGCCGGAAGGCCCGAGCAAGGCGTAGGCCCCGCCCTGCTCCCAGACGTGCTCGAGCTCGTGCAAGGCATAGTCGGCAGCGCTGGCGGGCTGACGGCTGTAGCTGTGGGCCAGGCGATGCAAGCGGATCTCGGCCATCAGCGGCGCCTCCCCTGGCGCAGGCCAGGGGCCTGTACCAATTGACCGGTGCTGTCGAAGACGAACAGCTTGTGGGTGGGGATGAACACCGGAACCTGGGTGTCCACCTGATATTCGTGCACACCCGGCAGGTGCAGGATCATCCGCCAGTGCTCGTTGCGCACATGCAGGAAGGTCTCCGAGCCGCTGATTTCAGCCAGCTCGACCAGCACGGTCAGCTCGAGGTCGTCGTCATGGGACGGCACCAGGGTGATGTGGCTGGGGCGTACACCGAAGCGGTAGTCGCCATCGGCCAGGGCGCGCAGATCGTCGGTACGGGCGAAGTGCACCGCACCGGCCAGGCTCACCTCGTTGCCCGCGACCCGCCCGCTGACCAGGTTGATCGGCGGCTCCGAGAACAACTCGGCGGCCAGCACGTTGCAGGGTTTGTGATAGACCTCGGCGGTGGGGCCGCTTTGAAGGAGCCGCCCTTCATGAAGGATGGTGGTGGTGCCACCCAGGGCCAAGGCTTCGTTCGGCTCGGTGGTGGCATACACAGCGATGCAGTTGCGCTCGGCGAACAGCGCGCGCAGCTCCTGGCGCAGCCCTTCACGCAGCTTGTAGTCGAGGTTGACCAGCGGCTCGTCGAAGAGGATCAGCGAAGCGTCCTTGACCAACGCACGGGCCATCGCCGTGCGCTGCTGCTGCCCCCCGGAAAGCTCCAGCGGCAGGCGCTGCAGGTAGGCTTCGATGCGCAGCATCTCGGCCGTCTGGTGCACCCGCTGGCGGATCTGCGCCTCCGGCAGGCGCGCCTGGCGCAGCGGTGAGGCGATGTTCTCGAACACGCTGAGGGTGGGGTAATTGATGAACTGCTGGTAGACCATCGACACATTGCGTTCACGCACCGGGCGCCCGGTGACGTCCTCGCCATCCATCAGCACCCGCCCGCTGTCCGGGCGATCCAGGCCGGCCATCAGACGCATCAGGCTGGTCTTGCCAGACAGGGTACGGCCAAGCAGCACGTTGAACGAGCCCGGCTCGAAACGCAGACTGGCCTCGGCGATCCAGGCCTGGTTATCGACGTGGCGGCTGACCTGCTCCAGCACCAGGGTCATGGCGTAGCCTTCTTGTGATTGTTGTCCGCCGAACTGAGCCAGAACCGTGCCAGAAACAGCCGAACGCTCTGGCACCGGCTCTACGCAGCAGCACCCTGTTCGCCTGCGAACACAAATGAACAGTTTCGCTGGACAGTTGAACAATCACGGCATTGACAATGAACAGTTGTGAACGACACTCAAGGGCGGTCGCCGACAACAACAATCACACAGGGACAGGCCCATGGCCGCTGACACCCCGACCCACGCCCACCTGATCCAGGCCTCCTGGGCCCGCTGCCGCGAATACGGCCTGCAACCGCACAGCGCGCCGGATTTCGACTGCCTGACCGGCGCACAACTGAACGAACTGCTCGAGCATCGTCAGGCCCTGCTGCAACTGACCCGCGACGCAGTACTGCCGCAGTACACACACCTGCTGGGCAACTCCAGCTACCTGGTGATGCTCGCCGATGCCGGCGGCTGCCTGCTCGATGCCTGGGGGACGCGGCGCTTCGTCGAGCCGCGCCAGCAGCACGGTTTCACCCCAGGCGCGCACTGGCAGGAACGCGGCGTGGGCACCAATGCGCTGGGCACGGCATTGGCCTGCGGTGAGGCCATCCATGTCGGCCAGGACGAACATTTCCTGCGCCAGAACCGCTACATGGCCAGCGCCGCCGCGCCCTTGTTCGATGCCGAGCGTCGGCTGGTGGGCGTACTGGATGTCTCAAGCGATGGCTACCTGCCCGTCGCCCAGACCCTCGGCCTGGTGCGCATGATGGGCCAGAGCCTGGAGAATCGCCTGATTCTCGCCGCCCACAGCGACCGGCACGGGCAACTGCTGTTCAATACCGCACCCGACAACCTCGACAGCCCCTGGGCCGGCTTGCTGCTGTTCGACGAGCATGGGCGAGTGCTGGCCGCCAATCATCGCGCCGACAGCCTGCTGGGCCAGGATCCGCGGCAGTGCACGCTCGAACAGCTGTTCCAGACCTCGCTAAAACAGATTCTCGCCCACCCTCAAGAAAGCGCCTTCGCCCTGCAGGTCGCCGGTCGCCACCGTTTCCACTGCCAGTGGCGCGCACCGCATCAACCTGTGCGCAGCACACCCCCGAGCAGCGATCCTCGCGTGAGCAAGGCGCTGGCCCAGGCCGGCCTGCTGCTGGAAAAGGATATTCCAGTGCTGATCCAGGGCGAGACAGGCGTTGGCAAGGAAGTCTTCGTCAATGCCCTGCACCAAGCCAGCAGCCGCGCCGACCAGCCACTGATCGCGGTGAACTGCGCGGCGATCCCGGCAGAACTGGTGGAGTCGGAATTGTTCGGCTACGAAAAAGGCGCCTTCACCGGTGCCCACCACAAAGGCAACACCGGGCTGATCCGCAAGGCTGACGGCGGCATTCTGTTTCTCGACGAAATTGGCGACATGCCCCTGCCAACCCAAGCCCGCCTGTTGCGCGTACTGCAGTCGCGCTGCATCCAGCCGCTGGGCAGCGGTGAGCCGGTGGCGGTGGACATTCGCGTGGTCTCGGCGAGCAACCTGGACCTGGCTGCCGAAGTCCGGGCCGGGCGTTTTCGCCAAGACCTCTACTACCGCATCGCCGGGCTGGCACTGGCACTGCCCCCGCTACGCGAGCGCAGCGATCGGCGGGCGCTGATCGAGCAGGTGCATGCGCGTTACCGCGAACCCGGGCAGGTACAACGCTTGTCGCCGCGGATACTGGCGCTGCTCGAACAGCATCCCTGGCCGGGAAACCTGCGCGAGCTGGTGACCGTGATGCAGGTTGCCCTGGCGTTGGCCGGGCCTGATGCCATCGGCGAGGAGCACCTGCCAGCGGCGTTCCTGGCGGAAGCTGCGACGCCCCTGCCCACACCTGAACGGTCCGACACCGGGCAAGACCTCAACGCCCTGCTGCACGAAGCCAACGGTAATCTTTCATCGGTGGCGCGGGCGCTGGGGATCAGCCGCACGACGCTGTACAAGCGGCTGCGCTCGACGGCCGCAGGCTGAGCGGGCCTGAGCTAGGGCTCCACAGCCGATTCCGCTGCCACATCCACCATTTCAGCTGGAGCCGCTGCCGACTACCTGCCGTTCAGCAGGCTTTTCCCACTGCCGCACCGGAAAATGGACACACAGCCCACCTGTGGATGCGTGCCCAATGCAAACAACAAATACCGTCCTCATGATTCGCCCGGCGCGGTTCGCCTTCAACCCCGACACCGCCCTGAACAACCGTTTCCAGAATGCCCCCCTGGACCCTGACGCGGCCAGCAGCAAAGCCCTCGAAGAGTTCGACGGCTACGTGCAGACCTTGCGCCAGCACGGCGTCGAGGTGCTGGTGGTGCAGGACACGCCCGAACCGCACACCCCAGACTCGATCTTCCCCAACAACTGGTGGAGCAGCCATGCCGATGGCAGCCTGGTGCTCTACCCGATGGAAGGTCACAACCGTCGCCTGGAGCGTGAGAAGGGTGTGCTGCAGGTGATCGAAGAGCGTTTCGCCATCGAGCGCACCATCGACCTGAGCCCACTGGAGCAGCAGAATCTGTTCCTCGAAGGCACCGGCAGCATGGTGCTGGATCGCGAACACCGTATCAGCTACGCCTGCCATTCCGGTCGCACCCACGAACAGGCGCTGCGCCAGTTCGCCGAACACCTCGGCTACCGCCTGTGCCTGTTCCACGCCCTCGATCGCCAGCAGGCACCGATCTATCACAGCAACGTGATGATGAACGTCGGTCGCACCCTGGCCGTCGCCTGCTTAGACGCCCTGCCCCACGCCGACGAACGCCGCACCCTCGAACATTCCCTGCGCGACACCGGCAAGGAGGTGCTGGCACTAGGTTTCGACCAGTTGGAGGGCTTCGCCGGCAACATGCTCGAAGTGCACGACCGCAGCGGCCGCTCGCTGCTGGTGATGTCGCGCAACGCCTGGCGCTCGCTGGACGCCGGCCAACGCCGCCAGGTCGAGCGCCACAGTCATCCGCTGGTGGTCGACATCGACCACATCGAACGCATTGGCGGTGGCAGCGCACGCTGCATGCTCGCCGAAGTCCACCTTCCCTCGCGCCACTGAGCCCCAAAGGAGCACTCCATGACCCGCTATATCGACGTGCAAGACCTCGCCCGCCTGGTCAACCGCAAGGGCCTGCCCACCTGCCTGGCCGAGATGGCCGAATACATTCGTGGCGACTACCTGCGCTGGCACGATTTCGAGAAGTGCCCGCGCCTGGCCAACCACTCGCCCGATGGCGTGATCGAGCTGATGCCGGTGTCCGACGCCAGCCTGTACGCCTTCAAGTACGTCAACGGCCACCCCAAGAACACTCACAACGGCTTGCTCACCGTGATGGCGTTCGGTGCGCTGGGTGATGTCGACACCGGCGCCCCGGTGCTGCTCAGCGAAATGACCCTCACCACCGCTATTCGCACCGCCGCCACCTCGGCCCTGGCCGCAGGCTACCTGGCACGCAAGGACAGCCGCAGCATGGCGCTGATCGGCAACGGTTCGCAAAGCGAGTTCCAGGCCATCGCCTTCCACACCCTGCTCGGCATCGAAGAGATTCGCCTGTTCGACATCGACCGCGCCGCCTCACAGAAACTGGCGGCCAACCTGACCGGCTACCCCAAGCTCAAGCTGATCATCGCAGCGTCCGTGGCCGACGCGGTACGCGGTGCAGACATCGTCACCACGGTCACCGCCGACAAGGCCTACGCCACCATTCTCACGCCTGAAATGATCGAGCCGGGCATGCACCTCAACGCCGTGGGCGGCGACTGCCCAGGCAAGACCGAACTGCACCGCGAGATCGTCGAGCGCGCACGGGTGATCGTCGAGTACGAACCGCAGAGCCGCATCGAGGGTGAAATCCAGCAGATGCCGGCGGATTCACCGACCACCGAATTCTGGCAAGTGGTCGAAGGGATAGCTGCCGGTCGCGAGAACGCCGCGCAGGTGACCCTGTTCGACTCGGTAGGCTTTGCCCTGGAGGATTATTCGGCGCTGCGCTATGTGCTGGATGTGGCCAAGGCGCTGGATATCGGCCAGGACATTGCGCTGGTCCCCGAGCTTGAGAACCCGAAGGACCTGTTCGCCCTGCTGCAACCACAAACCGCGGCGCGCAAGGCCAGCGCAGCATGAGCACTGCGGGGGCTGTGGTGCACAGCCCCCGCAGGCTTCGATCAGTCGCTTGCCACTGCCGCCTGGACGGCACGGGCGAAGCGGTCAGCCACTTCATCGACCTGTTCGGCGCTGATGATCAGTGGCGGCAGGAAACGCACCACCGCGCCATGCCGGCCGCCCAGCTCGAGAATCAGGCCGCGCTTGAGGCACTCGCGCTGAACCTTCGGTGCCAGGGTGCGTGACGCGGCCGGGTGACCGAGGGCATCCAGCGCACCGTCCGGATCGATCAACTCGACCCCCAGCATCAAGCCTCGGCCGCGAATATCACCCAGGTGCGGATAGTCACGCTGCAGGTGTTGCAGGTGGCCGCGCAGGCGCTGGCCCATGGCGGCGGCGTGTTCGTCCAGGCGATGCTCCACCAGGTAATTGATCACCGCGGACCCGGCGGCCATGGCCATCTGGTTGCCACGGAAGGTCCCGGCGTGAGCGCCAGGCGCCCAGGTGTCGAGCCAGTCGCGGTAGACCACCACCGCCAGCGGCAGGCTGCCGCCAATGGCTTTGGACAGGGTCACCACGTCCGGCACGATACCCGCGTGCTCGAAGGCGAACATCCGCCCGGTGCGGGCGAAGCCGCTCTGGATCTCGTCGACGATCAGCGCTACCCCGACCTGCTCGGTAATACGGCGCACGCCGCGCAGCCACTCGATATCGGCCGGAATCACACCGCCCTCGCCCTGGACCACCTCAAGAATCACTGCCGCTGGCAGCTGCACCCCGGCCTCCGGGTCGAGCAGCAGGTTTTCCAGGTAATGCAGGTTGGCACGTACCCCCGCCTCGCCGCCCAGGCCGAACGGGCAGCGGTAGTCGTAGGGATAGGGCATGAACTGCACGCCGCTGTTGAGCAGCGCGCCCAAGGGCTGTTTCGGCCCCAGGCTGCCCATCAGGCTCAGCGCACCCTGAGTCATGCCGTGGTAGGCCCCCTGGAAGGCCAGCACCGTGCTGCGTCCGGTGGCGGTACGCACCAGCTTCAATGCGGCTTCCACCGCGTCGGTGCCGGTTGGCCCACAGAACTGGATCTTCGCCTCGCGACGCAGTGCCTCGGGCAGCACCGCGAACAGGTCCTGAACGAATCGATCCTTGACCGGCGTGGTCAGGTCGAGGGTGTGCAGCGGCAGCTCATCGGCCAGTACGCGCTGGATCGCTTCGACCACAACCGGGTGGTTGTGCCCCAGCGCCAGGGTGCCGGCACCGGCGAGGCAGTCGATGAACTGGCGGCCTTCGACGTCCTCGACATGGATACCACGGGCACGCTTGAGCGCCAGCGGAATGCGACGCGGGTAGCTGCGGGCATTGGATTCCTGTTGCTGCTGACGCAACAGCAAGGCTGAATCCTCGAAGCGGTACAGAGATTCCGGCGCAACGGCCGGCAGTGCCTGGGCAAGGCTGGAAGCGGTAGACATCGGCGAACCCTCGCAAGCAAGTAGGAATGCCCGCCACGTCCCTGTAACCGGATGTGTGTCGGGAAGTCATCGCTTGGGAGACGCTTGAGTGGGGTGTGGATTTAGCAGATTCGGGGGCCAATGTGGCATTTCACAGGCGCACCCGCGAAATGCCACATTGGCCGATGATCAGGCCCGAGCCTCCCGCGTCGGCACCTGCAGCCAGACCCGCAACCCATCGCTGCGGCTGTCGAAACGCAAGCTGCCCGCGCAGCGCTGGACGATCGCCTGGACAATCGCCAAGCCCAGCCCGCTGCCGACACTCTTGCTGTTGCGCCAGAAACGCTCTGTCAGGTGCTTGAGGTCCTCGTCGGCAATGCCCGGGCCATGATCGCGAACCAGGAAGCCCACCTGCCCATCGGCCATCTGCACCTCCAGCTCCACCGCCTTGTTGCCGCCATGGCGCAGGGCGTTGTCCAGCAGGTTGCGCAGCGCCGCCACCGCCAAGGGTGCGGGCATGCCCAGGTAGATGCGGGTGGCCTCTTCAGGCAGACGCACGACGATTCGCCGATTGTCACCGCCACCGGCATCCTGCACCGCCTGGCGCGCGACTTGTTCGGCACTGCACAGCACGCCATCTTCGAACGACAGGCTGCCCTCGACCCGCGCCAGCATCAGCAACTGCTCCAAGGTCCGGTGCATGCGGTCGGCGCCCTGCTCGGCGTGCTCCAGGGCCTGCTCGCGCACACTACCGTCGGTCATGCGCGCCACTTGCAGGTGGGTCTTGATGGCCGTCAGCGGACTGCGCAGTTCGTGAGCGGCATCATCGGTCAGGCGTCGCTCGCGCTCGATGGTCTGGGCGATACGCAGGAACAGCTGGTTCTGGGTTTCCAGCAAGGGTTGCAGTTCGCTGGGCATGCCCGCCACCTGCAAGGGTTCGACGCTGTCGGCGCGACGCTTGCGCAGGGCGTCACGCATGCGGTTGAGCGGCTCCAGCCCCTTGCCCAGACCAATCCACAGCAACCCCAGGCTGCCGAGCAAGGCCATCAGCACCGGTGCCGAAGCGGCCAGCAGGATCGACTGGTTGAGCGCCTCGCGTTCCTGATGGCGATCGGCCGTGGTGATCCGCACATCGCCATGGTTGTAGGTGAAGGTGCGCCATGAACTGCCGTCGATCGTCTGGTCACGGAAGCCGCTGCGCTGATCGTCCATGCTGCCATCATGCTTGTGGTTGCTGGCGAGGATCTCGCCGCGCAGGGAGCTGACCTGGCAGGCCATACCGTCCGGCACGCTGAACTGGTCGGCGGCGAAGTGCGCGTCCCGGCCCTTGGCCCCCAGCGGCTGCGGCAACTGGTCGACCAGGCCCGCGACCATCCGCGCCGAGGCCACCAGGCGCTGGTCGAGGGAGAACATCATCTGCTGGCGCAGGTCGCGCAACATCCAGGCCGCCGCCAGGATCCAGATCAGGATGAAGGCACTGCCCAGGATCAGCGACAGACGAACCCGCAGGCTCATGGTGCGGTCTCCTGCGGGGCCTGCGCCGCCCCCAGGCGATAACCCAGCCCGCGCACCGTCTCGACGATACTGTTGCCAAGCTTGCGCCGCAGGTGGTGGATATGAACGTTGAGGGCATTGCTCTCGACTTCATCGCTGAAGCCATACACGCAATCCTTGAGCTGTTCGCTGGACAGCACGCGCCCGGGGTTCTGCAGCAAGGCCTGGAGCAATGCCTGTTCGCGCCGGGACAGATCGACCGGACGACCGGCCAGGGTCGCCTCGCAACTGCTGGGGTTATAGACCAAGGGGCCGTGCTCGATGACATTCACCGCGCGCCCGGCCACCCGGCGCAGGAGTGTGTGCAGGCGCGCCGCCAGCTCACGCAGGTCGAAAGGTTTTAGCAGGTAGTCGTCGGCGCCGGCCTGCAGGCCATCGACCCGGTCGGTGACCGCATCACGGGCCGTGAGCACCAGCACGGGCAGCACCTCGCCCTGCTGGCGCAGGCGACGCAGCAGCTTGAGGCCGTCTTCGTCGGGCAACCCCAGGTCGAGGATCATCACATCGAACTGGGCCGCCTGGAGCAGTGCACGTGCCGCCGAGGCGCTGGCGACCCGATCGACTGTCAGGCCCTGGGCCGTGAGGCCGGCGCAGATGCCGCTGGCGATCAGGTCGTCGTCCTCGCAGAGCAGTACGTGCATGGGAAATCTCCGGGTAAGTGGATGCGCAGTGCAACAAAACGGGATTAAGCGCCGATTATGAACCTCACCCCGCGTTTCGTCGCCTGCGCCAGCCGTCGGTTACTCGAGTACCTCGACCGGCATGCCGACTTCAAGTCGCCCGCTGCCATCGACCGCCAGGTTCTGCCCGAACAGCACATCCCCTTCCCGCTCGCGGAAGGTCTTGAGGGTGGTCAACGGCTCCCGGTCGCCACTGCGCTCACCCGTCTGCGGATCGAGGGTGGTGAGGATGCAGCGTACGCTGGGCTTGAGCACCCGCAGGGTCATGTCGCCGATACGGATGCGCTTCCAGCCATCTTCGGCAAACGCCTCGGCACCCTCGACCACCAGGTTGGGGCGAAAACGCAGCATCTGCATTGGCCGGCCGATGCGCCGATTGAGCTCATCGAGCGAGCCCTGGCCGATCAGCAATAAAGGAAAGCCGTCGGGGAAGGCCGCGCGGTCACTGTTGAGCCCATAGCCGCTGGGCAGATAGCGTGCCCGCTGCTGCGGGCAGTGCACCAGACGTACCGCCTTGCCGAGCATCTGGCTGAGCCACGCCGCGGCCTCGTCGCCGGCGTCAGGCACGCGCAAGGTGTCGCGCCAGATGGTCACGCCGCGCAGGTCGTCATCGGCACCCGGCACCTTGACCCTCAGCGGCGCCTGCCCGGGGGTTTCCAGCAGCAGGCTCTCCCCATCGCCACAGGTGGCCGTGAGCCGCCCCAATTGCGGCCAGGCGCGCTGGGTAAGGAAGCGCCCGGTATCCTGCTCGACCACCATCCAGCGCCGGTCGCCCGACAGCCCCATGGCATCCACCTTCGACTCGCCCAGGCTCTGCGCCTGACAAGACTTCACCGGATACCGATACAACGCACTCAGAAACATCCCCGCCCGCCTCGTGCCAGTCGAAAAGCCAAGCTTATACCCACCACGCGGCGTGTGCAGGTATCAGACTGCCACGTGATCGAGCGACAGGCGCTCGCGCACCACATCCACCAGGCGGTCCGGCTGGAACTTGGAGAGGAAGTTGTCGCAGCCGACCTTCTTCACCATCGACTCGTTGAAGCTGCCCGACAGCGACGTGTGCAGCACTACGTACAGCCCGCGCAGACGTGGGTCGTTGCGGATCTCGGTGGTCAGGCGGTAACCATCCATCTCTGGCATTTCGGCATCGGTGAAGATCATCAGCAGCTTTTCGCAGACGTCTTCGCCGGCATCGGCCCAGCCCTTGAGCATGCGCAGCGCCTTCAGGCCATCACTGGCGATGTGCAGCTTCACACCCAGCTGCGACAAGGTGTCACGCAGCTGGGCCAGGGCCACGCTGGAGTCGTCCACCAGCAGCACTTCACGACCGCGGGCACGGGCCAGTACCGGGTCTTCGAGCTTGTCGCGGGAGACCTTGGCGCTGTAGGGCACGATCTCGGCCAGCACCTTCTCCACGTCGATGATCTCCACCAGTTTCTCGTCGACCTTGGTGATCGCGGTCAGGTAATGCTGGCGGCCGGCGCTGGTGGGCGGCGGCATGATAGCTTCCCAGTTCATGTTGACGATGCGATCGACCCCGCCGACCAGGAAAGCCTGTACCGAGCGATTGTACTCGGTGACGATGATGGTGCTGTCCGGCCCTGGCTGCAGCGGCCGCATGCCGATCGCCTGGGACAGGTCAATCACCGGCAGGGTCTGGCCGCGCAGGTTGACCACGCCACAGACGAAGGTGTGGCGCTGCGGCATCAGGGTCAGCTTGGGCAGTTGCAGCACCTCCTGCACCTTGAACACGTTGATCGCGAACAGCTGTCGCCCCGCCAGGCGGAACATGAGGATTTCCAGGCGGTTCTCGCCTACCAATTGCGTGCGTTGATCTACCGTGTCGAGAATGCCAGCCATTGCGCAACCCCCTGGCTCTGAGCCGGAAAAAGTGGATACATCCGCCCTGTATCGGCACAATCTGCCGGAGCTTGACCCCTGCAGAAAAATGCCCGGGCGGCGATTGATATCACTTTACCATCATGCTTTACTGCTGCCACATCCCTCCCCATCCGCCGCGCTGCGGACGTATCACCGCCACTGAGACCTCATCAGGGAAACCCCTAGGAGCAATCGGGAGCAACCTGATATTCGCAATATCCATTAGCCATTAATGTGACGCCATTCTCACTGCATGAACGGAGTCAGGCTCTTGTCAGCGAACATCTCGGTGTGGCCAACCCCTGCTCCAACCCAGCGTGTTGGAGTTTCATGATGGAACGGGCGCTCTTGAATACCGCGATCCTTCAGGATTTCCTGCTGGATGCGCAGGTGCTGCTGAACGAGTCCCAGGAGTGCCTGCAACACCTGGAGCTGATCAGCAACGACGCTGACGCCTGCCATTGCCTGAGGGAAGCCCTCGACACCCTCGCCCGTCGAGCCGACGCCTCGGGCGTGCTCGAGATCGCCCATTACGCCTCAACCCTGCACCGCTTGCTGGCGCCTGGCTGCACCAGTCGCAACCTGCCGCTGGGCGCGCTACCGGCACTGGCCGACTGCCTGACACTGCTGGCCTGGCAACTGGAACTGGTCGATGCCCGCACCGGACACCTGAACCTGGACAGCAGCGAGCAGCACCTGCTGCTGGTCACCCTGGCCGACGTGCTGGATCAACCACTCCCCCACGCCTGTGCGCTGTGCGAGGAGAACGAGCGCCACTGCGTGCATGCCCAACTGCTCAACATTCACATCGAGCCCAAGCACACCTACGCCACATCAACTCGTAAAGATTAGCGATGTGGCCCTGCGTAACTCGTCTAACTGGCCAGCTCCAAACACACAACTAGCTGGCAAGTTGTACAAGTTCTGTCTAGTTCCTGCAGCCTCGCCCCGTTAGTTGAATTTGGAAGTTCCTGCCTTTTCAAACGATAATGGCTTATTGCCACTTACCGAGCGCTGCGCCCCACTGTCATGCCTCGGAATTACCTTGATTCCAGGCAACTAACCAGCCGGGACCAAACCAACTCGAAGTGATACCATGCGCGCAAATGAACGAACGCCCAACGGCTCTTCAACGATTACAACAGGGCTCGTTTTTGGTTGAAAGGCAGGACACTCACGATTCCCCAGAGAGATTGGCGACCTGCGCCGGCAATAATTCAGTGGCTTTCCTATCTATGCTCCCACGCTTGAAGATTTCCCTGTGTTGTCGCTCTCGCACCGCCTTGCTGCGTGGGGCGACCGCCGTGTTGTGCGTGGCATCGCTGGTCACCAACCTGGTGCTCTACAGCAACGGGCAACCTTTGTCGGCCGGTGCCCTGGCGCTGCAGCTGGCTGCCCTGCTCGGGGCCGGCTGGCACCTGCGCCGTCGCGCCAGGTCGATCAACCTGCTGCCGGCAGAGCTGGCCGACCGCATGCTCAAGGTCCAGGAAAGCGAGCGTCAGCACCTGAGCCGCGAGCTGCACGATGACATCGGCCAATTGCTCACCGCCGCCAAGCTTCAGCTCGACTGGTTGCAACGTCGGGTGCCTGCACCGCTGCAGGCGCAGTGCGATACCCTGCGCAAGACCCTCGACGACACCCTGGGCAACGTGCGTGACGTCTCGGCGTTGCTCAACCCACGGCAGCTCGCCAGCCTGGGCCTGGAAGCCAGCCTGCGCGCGCACCTGCTGCGCGCCCTCGAGAACAGCGAGGTGCACTGGAGCCTGGAGTGCAACCAGCGCCTGGGCGGCATCTCCGACGAAGTGACCATGGCTGCCTTTCGCATCACCCAGGAAGCGGTCACTAACGTGCTGCGCCATGCCCAGGCGCGCAATTTGCTGATCAGCCTGCAACGCACCCCAGCCGGGTTGCTGCTGTCGATCATCGATGACGGCCAAGGCTTCGTGCCGAACAGCAAACCGGGCGAGGCCGGGCAACGCGGCATGGCCGGCATGCAGGAACGGGCCACCGCCCTGCAAGGCACCCTGAGCGTGACCAGCCAGCCCGGTGCCGGCACCCGGATAGAAGCACTGTTCCCCTGGCCTGCACGCAGCCAGGAACGTGCCAGGACACCCGCCACCGATGATTAGACTGCTGCTGATCGACGACCATTCGCTGATTCGTGCCGGCGTCCGCGCGCTGGTGTCGGATATTCCCGGCTATACCGTGGTCGGTGAAGCCGATGACGGCCAGCACCTGCTGGAGATGGTCCAGCGCCTGTCCCCCGACATCGTCCTGCTGGACATCTCGATGCGCTCGACCAACGGCCTCGACGCCCTGACGCAGTTGCGCGCAAAAGGTTGCACCTGCAAGGTGCTGATCCTGTCGATGCACACCGACCCCGACCTGATCATGCGAGCCCTCGAAAGCGGCGCCCACGGCTACCTGCTCAAGGACACCACCGCCAACGAGCTGGAGCACGCCCTGGCCGCCTTGCGCAACGGCGAGCGCTACCTCAGCCCGGCCATCGCCCACACGGTGATCAACCAGGCCCTGCTGCGCGCTCAGGCGAACAAACAGCCAAGCAGCGATCGCCACAATCTCACCGCCCGGCAACTGGAAATCCTGCGCCTGATCGTGCGTGGCAAATCCACCCGCGAGATCGCCGCAGGCTTGGGGCTGTCGATCAAGACCGTTGAAACCCATCGCTCGCAGATCATGAAGCGCCTGCAGATCTACGATGTCGCAGGCCTGGTGCTGTTCGCCGTACGCGAGAAGATCATCAGCCTGGACGACTGAGCAGCGGCGAGTCTGCGGGCAGGTGCACGCGCAGGGCACCCGGCGCCGCCTCGAAACGCAGGCTACCGGCCTGCAACGGCTCTCCGTCCAGGTTGATATCCAAGCCCTCGGCCTGGCCGATCTCGACCCACGGCACGCGCGCCCGCACGAACAGTTCTTCGCCCGTCAGCAAGTCGCGCAATGCGCCCACCATCGCCTCGGGTGCAGGCAGAATCGCGACCTCCAGCAAGCCGTCATCGGCCAGCGCCTCGGGGCACAGCACGTGGCCGCCGCCCGCCTGGCGACCGTTGCCGATGGCCAACGCCAGCAACTGCCCCTGCCAGTGGAAATCCGGCCCGTGCAGGGCCGCCGATGCGGCCTGCAACTCACTGAAGCGCGACAGCCCGGTGAACAGGTAGGCCGCCCCACCCAGTACCTTCTTCAAGTCTTCGGACGTATGGGCCGTCACCTGGCTGCCAAAGCCACCGGTGGCCATGTTGAGGAACATCTGCTCACCTACCCGCCCCAGGTCGATGGGCCGGGCCGGCACATCCAGCAAGGCCAAGGCGGCGGCCGGCTCCAATGGCACCCCGGCGGCGCGGGCAAAATCGTTGGCAGTGCCCAGCGGCAACAGGGCCAGGCTGGCGTTGGCCTGCGCCTGGGCCATGGCCTCGGCGATATCGCGCAGGGTGCCGTCGCCACCGCCGGCCACCACCTGCGTGTAACCGGCCGCCAGGGCTTCTTCGACCAGGCGCCGGGCATCACCTGCTTCCCAGGTCAGACGCACATCCAGTACCTGCCCACGCTCGCGTCGCACGCCCACGGCGCTGCGCACCTCTTCGTTCATGGCCTGCTTGCCATGCAGGATCAACATCGCCTTGTGCCCGCGCATCCGAGATTCTCCGTATAAGACGCCAACTCCAATCTCGACCACAGGCAACCGGCAATTGCTGCACGGCGGCGCAAAATTCAACCCAGGCCATCATTCGACAAAGACTTGGCTACGCTTAAGAGAGCCCCGCCACACAGTCAGATTATTGACCCTTGTGCAGCCCTCACCTGATAGGAGCGGCCATGCGTATTCTCTGGACATTGCCCTATCTGCCCTGGCCCACTACCAGCGGCAGCAAGACCCGCCAGTACCACCTGCTGCGCGAACTGGCACATCACGGCCATCGCATCACCTTGCTGGTGCAGTCCAAGGTGCCACTGTCCGATCCTGCGCGACAGGCCCTCGAACCACTGCTCGAACGCCTGATCGTGTTGCCCCGGCGCCCCGTGCAGAGCCCGCTCAACCTGCTCGCCTCGCCCATCATCGACTACCCCATGCGCGCCATCATCAATGGCCTGGCGCCCTGCCTTCGGCACCGCTTCGAGCAATTGCTGGACGAGCCGTGGGATGTCATCCAGATCGAACACAGCTATGCCTTTCAGCCCTTCGAGAAGGCCCTGCAACGGCGCGGCTTGCCCTACCTGCTCAGCGAACACACCCTCGAGTCAGTGATGGGCGCAGCCTGCCACGATCGCCTGCCCTTGTGGTTACGCCCGCTCAACGCGTTCGATCGCTGGCGCTACCGGCGCTGGGAGCAGCGCGTGCTGCGCCAGCCCAACGAAGTCGTGGCGGTCAGCCCGCACGACGCCGAGCTGATCGGGCAGATCAGCGGGCGGGCGGTGAACGTGGTGGTCAACGGCGTCGATTGCGATCACTACCAGCATGTGCAACCGGCCCTGCACAGTCAGCGCCTGTTGTTCGTGGGCAATTTCGAATACGGCGCGAACCTGGAAGCCATCGAGTGGGCACTGGAAGACATCCTGCCCCAGGTCTGGCAGAGCAATCCTGCAGTGCGCCTGGCCATCGCCGGGCATGCCCTGCCCGCGCACTGGAAACTGCACTGGAACGACCCGCGCATCGAATGGCTTGGCTACCGCCCCGACCTTCGCGAAGTGCAACGGCGTTCGGCACTGTTCTTCGCGCCGCTGCGCTATGCCGGAGGGTCGAAGGTGAAGATTCTCGAAGCGATGGCCGCCGGGCTGCCGGTGATCACCACCGGCAAGGGCGCTTCGGGCCTGGCGGTGAACAATGGCGAACACTACCTGGGCAGTGACGACGGCAGCCAGCTGGCGCTGCTGCTGACCCAATTGCTCAACCAGCCGTGGCGCATGACCCAACTGGGGGAAGCCGGGCGACAGTTCGCCCGGCAGCGCCATGACTGGAGCGTTGCCGCCCAGCAACTGGAGAACGTGCACATGCGCCTGACTCAACTGGCCCCGGCGCAGACCACGCCGCTCGGCGGGATGCTAGCCAAGTAGCTCGCTGAACGGGATGAATGCCACGCTATCGCCCGGGCTCACCGTACTGCCCTCGCGCACCTCGACCAGCCCGTCTGCCCAGGCTGCGCTGCGCAGTACGCCCGAGCTCTGGTTCGAGTAGATGCGTACCTGCCCACCCTCGATCCGCGCGCGCAGGTATTCGCGGCGATTGCCTGGCTTGGGCCAGTCGAAACCAGCCGGCACATCGAAGCGCAGCGGCGTGACCTGCTGGACACCCAGGCGACGCAGCAAGTAGGGACGTGTCAGCAAGGCGAAGGTGACCAAGGTGGACGCCGGGTTACCCGGCAGGCCGATCACCGGCACGCCGCGGAAGTGGCCGAAGGTCAGCGGCTTGCCCGGCTTGATCGCCAGCTTCCACAGTGCCAGCTCGCCAGCTTCGCGCAGAGCCATCCCCAGATAGTCGGCTTCCCCCACCGACACACCGCCAGTAGACAGGATCAGGTCGACATCGCCCAGGTTGGCCAGGCACTGGCGGGTCAACACCAGGTCATCGGCGAGGATGCCCGCATCGATGACTTCGCAGCCCATACGCTGCAGCCAACTGACCAGCAGTCGGCGGTTGCTGTTGTAGATCTGCCCGGGGCCCAGCGGCAACCCCGGCTCGACCAACTCGTCACCGGTCGACAACACCGCGACCCGCACCCGGCGCCGCACCTGAAGCTGGCCGTGGCCCAAGGTGGCGGCAAGGCCCAGTTCGATCGGGCCCAACAATGTGCCGGCAGCCATCACCTGCTCGCCAGCGCGGGTTTCCTGGCCCTTGGGGCGCACGTTCTGTTGCGGCGCCAGCGCCTCGAGAAAACGTACGCGGCCATCGTCCAGCACTTCGGCGTTTTCCTGCATTTCGACACAGTCGGCGCCTTCGGGCAGGGGGGCGCCGGTAAAGATGCGTGCACAGGTGCCTGGCTGCAACCGCTGCGGCGCATGCCCTGCGAAGATGCGCTGGCTGACCGCCAGGGGCTCGCCCTGCCAGTCAGCCAGGCGCAGGGCGTAGCCGTCCATGGCACTGTTGGGCCAAGGCGGCAGGTCGAGCGTGGCGAACAGATCGTTGGCCAGCACCCGCCCTTCGGCATCGGCCAGCGCGACCACCTCGACTTCGTCGATCGGCGCCGCCTCGGCCAGTGCCAACAGGCGCTCGAGGGCCTCTTCCACCGGCATCAACGGCCGGCTCGGCGCCGCCTCAGCCACGGCTGTCACAGGCCTGCGACTGCTTCAGGTGCGCGACGAAATTGCAGGGGCGATGGCGGGCATCGAGCTGCTCGGCGAGGATGCCGTCCCAGCCAGTGCGCACCGCATTGGTCGAGCCGGGCAGGCAGCACACCAGGGTGCCGTTGGCCAGGCCCGCAAGGGCACGCGACTGCACGGTGGAGGTGCCGATGTCCGGCACCGAGATCTGCCGGAACAGCTCGCCGAAGCCATCGACTTGCTTGTCCAACAGGCAAGCGACGGCCTCGGGGGTGCTGTCGCGGCCAGTGAAGCCAGTGCCGCCGGTGATCAGCACCACCTGTACCAGGTCGTCGGCGATCCAGGTGGCGACCTGGGCGCGGATCTTGTAGAGGTCATCCTTGAGCAGCACCCGTTCGGCCAGGCGGTGGCCAGCGGCGCTGAGGCGATCGACGAACATCTGCCCGGAAGTGTCGGTGTCGAAGGTACGGGTGTCGCTGACCGTCAGCACGGCAATGTTCAACGGCACGAAGGGGGTATCTGCCTTGGCTTTCATGGGGGTCCGTCGCAGGAGGAAAGAATGCGCCAGTTATATCACAAGGCAGCCTTGTTCTTGGTCAATGCCCACTGATTGCCGCTATGCTCGACTATGCGAGGAACTTTGCAAGGACGCCTCGCGTCATAACGTCATCAAGCACCATCGCACTGGAGAAACACGATGATCCAACGGACAATTCCCGCCTTCCTGCTCGCCCTGGGCCTGGCCACCCTCGCCGGTTGCGCTTCGCCAACCGTCATCACCTTGAACGACGGCCGCGAGATTCAGGCCGTGGACAAACCTTCCTACGACGAAGACTCCGGCTTCTACGAATTCGAACAACTCGATGGCAAGCGTACACGCATCAACAAGGATCAGATTCGCACCGTCAAGGAGCTCTGATCTGCACCTCGTTTTGAGCTAACGGCCTTTTAACAACAAGGGCTTGCGTTCAAAAATACGATGCATTAGGATTTTCGACATCGGAGTGTAGCGCAGCCAGGTAGCGCGTCTCGTTCGGGACGAGAAGGCCGCAGGTTCGAATCCTGTCTCTCCGACCAGATCCTTCGAAAAAGCCCGCCTCAGCGCGGGCTTTTTCGTGCCTGCCTGATCGCGATTCAGGCGCTGCCTGCAGCGAACTGCAGCGCCGCCAACCTGGCATAGAGCGGGTTCTCCTCGACCAGCTGGCGATGACTGCCGACAGCAACCACCTTGCCCTTGTCGATCACCGCAATGCGATCGGCATGCTGCACGGTCGCCAACCTGTGGGCGATCACCAAGGTGGTACGCCCGGCCATCAACTGCGGCAAGGCCTGCTGGATCAGGTGCTCGCTCTGCGCGTCGAGCGCGCTGGTGGCCTCATCGAGCAACAGCACCGGTGCATCCACCAGCAGCGCCCGGGCAATCGCCAGGCGCTGGCGCTGCCCACCCGACAGACCGATGCCACCCTCGCCCAGCAGCGTCTGGTAGCCCTGGGGCAATTGCTGGATGAATTCGTGAGCATGGGCACTGCGCGCCGCGGCCTCGACCTGGGCGGCACTCGCCTGCGGCCTTCCGTAGCGGATATTCGCCTCGACCGTGCCGCGAAACAGCGCAGGGTTCTGCGCCACAAGGGCGAACTGGCGACGCAGGTCGTCGGGGTCGAGCGCTGCTATCGGCTGTCCGTCGAGCAGAATACTGCCCGCCTGCGGGTCGTGAAAACGCAGTAGCAGGTCGAACAGCGTCGACTTGCCCGCCCCAGACGGCCCCACCAACGCCACTGTCTGCCCAGGTGCGATGACCAGGCTCAGGCCATCGATGGCCGCCACCGACGGACGTGATGGATAGGCGAAGTGCACATCGCGCAACTCGATCTGCCCGTTGGCCCGCGCGCCCGGCAGTGTCGAAGGCTGCGACGGCGGTACGATCGCGCTGCTTGCCGCGAGCAATTCGGCAATACGCTCGGCGGCCCCGGCAGCCCGCTGCAACTCGCCAATCACTTCGCTCAAGGTGCCCACGGCACTGCCGACGATCAGGCTGTAGAACACGAACGCGGCCAGCTCGCCCCCGGAGATGCGCCCGGCAATCACATCCATGCCGCCCACCCAGAGCATCACTGCCACGGCGCCCAGGACCAGAACGATCACCACGGTGATCAACCAGGCCCGCTGGGCAATGCGCTGGCGCGCCACATCGAAAGCCGCCTCGACGGTGTCGGTGAACAACTGGCGATCGTGAGCCTGATGGTTGTAGGCCTGCACCGTCTTGATCTGCCCCAGTGTTTCGGCGACGTAGCTGCCGACGTCAGCGACCCTGTCCTGGCTCTGGCGTGACAGGCTGCGCACCCGCCGGCCGAACAGCAGGATCGGCGACAGCACCAGCGGCAAGGCCAGCACCACGATACTGGTCAACTTGGGATTGGTGACGAACAGCAACACCACCCCGCCCAGCACCATCAGCGCATTACGCAGGAACATCGACAGCGACGAGCCGATCACCGATTGCAGCAACGTCGTGTCGGCGGTCAGGCGCGACTGGATCTCCGAGCTGCGGTTATCCTCGAAAAACCCCGGATGCAGCCCGATCAAGTGATCGAACACGGCACGGCGAATGTCGGCGACGCAGCGCTCGCCAATCCACGACACCAGGTAGAAGCGGCTGAAGGTTCCAACCGCCAGGGCCAGCACCAGCACCATGAACAGCGCAATCGTCTGGTTGAGCTGGTGCGCAGAACCGGTCATGAACCCCTGGTCCACCAGCAGGCGAATGCCCTGGCCCATGGAAAGGGTGATGGCTGCCGTGACGATCAGTGCAAGCAAGGCAAGCATGGCCTGCCGGCGGTAGGGACGCACGAATTGCCAGGCCAGGCCCAAGGCGCGGCGCTGGCGGGAGGAAAGCGGATCGGACATGGCACGGACCGGTGAGCGGGAAACCTGCAGACTACCATTCATCTGCCTGGGTGGAACGCCTGCAGCTGCCGAGGGGTCGCAGTTCGGTAGGGCCAGTGGCTATAGCTTATCGGTCTAACCTGTCACTGGAGCTTTACCGCACTTTCTGTTGCACTGTGCCTGTCGTGATGCCGAAGGAGCTGTCACAGGTCAGTCACGGCGAGTGGTTACCCTGAGCTTGCAACCTGATGAGGAGACAGGAAATGAGCTTGCAACATAGCAGCGACACCGTAAAAAGCGCCCAGCCCCCGAAGCCCCAGGTGTGTGGCTCGATCATCGATGCCCAGGGCCGTGAGGTCCCGATCACCGAGCAGATGATCCAGAAGGCCTGCAAGGAGCTCGAGGAGAGCCGGGTGGAGAAAGTCCGCAAGGCTTGAAAGCCAATGAATCCCTTACAACCCGGCGCTTGCGCCGGGTTTTTCGTTTCTGCGCCTTGGGCCGCCTCGCAGAACCAGAACAATCATTTATTTTTTTGTACACGAACTATGCACTAAAGATTTTCCCGTGACGCGCCGAAACAGGATAAATAGCAGATAGCCACTACGCATGCGAAATGGCCCTCCTGCTTTTCACTCCCACGAATGGTTCGTCCCGATGAAGATAAAAAACAAGCTGGTGCTTGCGTTCGTATTGGTGGCTTTCATCCCGGTAGCCCTGGTCGGCGTGATTTCTGTGGTTAACATCCGCGCCGAGGCGGTGGATCAGTTCCTCGACGGCAGCACCCGTGAAATTCGCCAGATCGACGGCAACATGCGTCAGTTCTTCGATGGCACGCTACAAAACGTAGAACAAATGGCGACAGATCCTGTATACACATCAGTGAGTACACTCAAGGATTACACCTCCGCCGACGCTGCCAGCCACCCCCTGCCTGCAGCCACCCAGCAGGTCATCGACGCCTTTGCCCGCTATGGCGCTACCCATCAGGCGGCAGCCATCATCTCCATCGGCCTTGAGGACGGCACCTACGCCAAGTGGCCGGATGACCCGAAGCTGGCCAGCTACGATCCACGCGCGCGTCCTTGGTACAAGGCCGCCATGGCTACTCCGGGCAAGACCGTGCGCACCGCCGCCTACTACTACGACAAGGACGACGTCGCCCTGGTCGGCACCGCGCGCACGCTCAACGATGCCAGCGGCAAGCCCAAGGGCGTGTTCGTGGTCAGCGTGTCGCTGAAGAACCTCACCGAACTGGTCAAGAGCATCAAGCTGGGCAAGAGCGGATATGTGATGCTGATCGAGAACGGCACCGTGCTGGTTGATCCACGCGATGCCAGCCATGGCTTCAAGCAACTGAAGGACCTTGGCGAGCCGTATGCACAACTGGCAGCCACCGAACAAGGATCCACCGAGGTGGTGATCGAGGGGGTGCGCTACATGGCCAATGTCTGGACCTCGCCAGGCCTGGGCTGGCGCTTCGTCGGCCTGATCGAGTACAGCGAAGTGATGGGCGCCGCCACCCACATGACCTACCTCACCGCCATCATCGTACTGGTGCTGGCACTGGTCTTCGCCCTGGTTGCAGCCGCGTTCTCGCGGGTCATCGTCAAGCCCATCGGCCAAGTCAGCACCGGCTTGCAGCAGATCGCCCAGGGCGAAGGCGACCTGCGCCAGGACCTGGTGATCCAGGGCAAGGATGAAACCGCCGAGCTGGCCGGCTGGTTCAACAAGTTCCTCGCGGCGATCCGCCAACTCATCCAGCGCATCGGCGCCGCTTCGGGCAACCTGCACGAAGCATCGCGGGCCAACAGCGAACTGGCCGGCAACATGAACGAAGCCGCAGGGCGCCAGCGTGAAGCCGTGGAACTGGTGTCCACTGCCTTCAACGAGATGGTCGCCACCGCCAACGAAGTCGCACGCTCCTGCAGCAGCGCGGCCGACGCCGCAGAAAACGGCCATCACCGCGTCGCCGAGGGCAAGCAGCAGATCGAGCTGACCACCGACAACGTCAATCGCCTGGGTAGCCGCCTGAGCGAGTCGTCGCAGGCGATGGTCGAGCTCGAGGAAGGCAGCCGCAACATCAACCAGATCCTCGGCACCATCCGCGCCATCGCCGAGCAGACCAACCTGCTGGCACTGAACGCAGCGATCGAGGCCGCCCGCGCGGGCGATCAAGGCCGCGGTTTCGCCGTGGTCGCCGACGAAGTACGGGCCCTGGCCAAGCGTACCGCCGACTCCACCGGCGAGATCGACCAACTGCTCAACACCCTGGGCAACAAGACCCAGGAAGTGTCGCAGAAGATGGAAAGCTGCCTGGACCTGTCGCGGGCCAGCGTGTCTTCGATCGCACGCGCGCGGGACAGCTTCGAGGGCATCCAGCTGTCGGTGAACGAGATCCGCGATCAGAACCTGCAGATCTCGGCAGCCGCCGAAGAGCAGCACAGCGTGGCCGAGGAGATCAACCGGCACATCCAGCAGATCTACGACGAGGCAAGGCTGGTGGAAGGCCTGGCCAGCTCGGCGCAATCGGATTCGGGGAGGTTGTCGCAGTTGTCGGAAGAGCTGAACGGGCTGGTCGGACGCTTCAAGTCCTGACCGTCCTTGTGGGGCGGCGGCCAGGCAGCGCGGTGTCTTTTTCGCGGGTCAACCCGCTCCTGCACACTCAGCAACCGACCGCTCGCTCCTCGGCACACAGGGGCGTGGTCTGGGCGTAGAAGACGCTGGTCAAGGCCCCGACCACGCCCATGATCAGGCAGAACCCCACGCACACCCAGGGGCTCCACGGCATCAGGGCAATCAGCGCCAGGGGCGTTGTACTGGCCCACAGCGCATAGGCCAGGTTGTAAGTGAAGGAGATGCCTGACACGCGGATCTGTGCCGGGAACAGCCCGACCATCACCGAAGGCACCACCCCCACCACGCCACAGGACAACCCGGCCAGCGCATAGGCCGCCCAGGTCAAGCCCCACTGCCCCACCAGGCTGGCGTACAACACGCCGATCCCCAGCGGCAGCAACAGGCTGTAGATCATCACCGCACGCCAGGCACCGATGCGATCGACCAGAAGCCCCGCCAGTACACAGCCGATATTGAGAAAGACGATGCCTACGCTGCTGAGCGCAAAGGTATGCCCGGCATCGATCCCGAAACGCTGCTGCATGACCGTCGGGGTGATCACCACCAGCACCACCACCGCAGAGGTCAGCACGCACGTCAACAGCGCAGCCGGGATCAGCGAAGCGCGGTGGCCAGTGAGAACAGTGCGCAGCGGAAATGCCACGGGCGGAGTCTGGCGCTCACGCAGGGCAAGAAACACCGGCGTCTCGCTCAGCCAACGGCGCAGCCAGACACCGAACACGCCGAACACCCCACCCAGCAGGAAGGGATAACGCCAGGCGAAGTCGAGAATTTCCTGCGGGGTGTAGAGCCGCGCCAGCAAGGTGGCGACCAGCGCTCCAAGCAGGTAACCGAAGGTCAGCCCCGCCTGCAGGAAGCCCAGGGCGTAGCCGCGACGCCCCGGAGGCGCGTGCTCGGCAACGAAGGTCCAGGCGCTGGGCACCTCACCGCCGACCGCGGCGCCCTGCAGGATGCGCAGGGCCAGCAGCAGCAGAGGCGCGGCGTAGCCGATGTCGGCGTAGGTCGGCATCACCCCGATCAACAGGCACGGCAGGGCCATCATCAGGATGCTCAAGCTGAATACGCGCTTGCGCCCGAGATGGTCGGCGAAGTGCGCCATGAGGATGCCGCCCAGAGGGCGTGCCAGGTAACCGGTGACGAAGATCCCGAAGCTCTGCAGCAGGCGCAGCCATTCCGGCATCTGTGGCGGGAAGAACAGCTGGCTCAGGGTCAGGGCGAAGAACACGAAGATGATGAAATCGTAGATCTCCAGCGCGCCGCCAAGGGCCGCAAGGCCCAGGGTACGGTGATCGCCGCGGCTGAAACGAGGCGCGCGGGCGGTATCGATGGCAGTCATTTCTGGGTTCCGCAGATCGGCAAAGGGCAAGAGGATAGCAAATGCCGATACGTCTCAGCTGGAACGGCTGAAAGCGTTGTGCGAGAAGTTCATCCGCCGCCAGGAATAGCCCGCGCCGCCGGCAAGCCCGGACGGCAGTGCAACCTGCCCCAGCACCTGCGGGGTGTCGATGATCGCCATGAACGATTCCAGTGCCTCGCTATCGGGCACCTTGGGCAGGCTGACACTGACCGCCCGGCGTTCGCTCTGCGCGATGCTCGGCACTTTCAGATGCTGGGAGTGGTACAGCAGCACATGCTGGATCTGCGGGCTGACGCGGCAGAAACGGGCCAGGTCGACGCCTGCATGGCTGCCCAGCTCGATGTTGCCCACCAATAGCTGGAACGGGTGCAATGCACTCTGCACCAGGCGCTGCAGGTCTTCGAAGCTTTCCACCGGGGCGATCCGGTAGTAGCCCAGGCCATTGAGCATGCGCTCCAGTTGCAAGCGCTGGCCGGGATGCTCGTCGGCGATGAGGATGCGCATGGACTTGTTCGGCATGGTCCGGACCCTGGCGGCAAGGTGGTCAGAGACACTGCCAGGCCTTGCTGCGCCTGTGCGGGCAATGACGGGTCTCTCTCTAGATAGTTGTCGGGAACCGACGATAAATCAAGGTGCTGCACAGGGATTTTTCACCCCTGTTCCGCGGGCTTTTCACTGCTCCCACTGACGCATGCGCAAGCGACAGTGCTTCATGGCATTGACGATGTGCTTTTCCACCACGCTCTGCGAAACCCCGAGGCGCTCGGCGATCTGCGGATGCGACAGGCCCTCGAGCTTGCGCAGCAGGAAACTCTCGCGACACGGTGCGCTCAACTCGTCCAGTGCACGCTGAACCAGCTCCAGGCGCTCATTGAGGTGCAGCAGATGGGGCGGTGCCGGGCTATGCCAGCGCTCGTCGTTGTCCAGCACTTCCAGCGGCTCGGACTGGCGCACCGTCTGACGCCGGTGCCGGTCGATCACCAGGTTAAGCGCCGTGCGGTAGAGGAAGGAACGGGGTCGCTCGATCGGCGGGTGACCGCCGCGCTCGAGCAGGCGCAGGCAGGCGTCATGGGCGACATCCTCTGCCGCGTGCCGGCTGCCCAGACGCGAGGAGAGGAAACTCACCAGTTCGCGATAGTAATGTTCCACCACGGCCCTTGCCTCTCCCGTTGGGCAACGTCAATGCGATTGAAAATACGCATCAGTGATATCAGCGTGTCATCTTACAAATTACAACCATTCTCAGCAACACACCCCTCGCCTGCGGCTAAATCCATTTCCCCAGCGTTCGTCTAACTGTGACCTCCGTGCGTGCCCTGAAAGGCGCGACACGCTCCTCATCCCTGGCTGGAAGTCTGCATGAGACGTACATCCACACTCCGTCGCCGCCTCGTTCTCGGCGGCCTGGGCCTGATCGCGCTGGGCAGCCTGCTGGCCTGGAAAGCCCTGCCCTTGGGCACTCTGCCGGTCAGCACCGTACAGGTCACCCGCGGCGACATCGAAAGCAGCGTCACCGCCCTTGGCACCCTGCAACCCCGTCGCTACGTGGATGTCGGCGCCCAGGCGTCCGGACAGATCCGCAAACTGCACGTGGAAGTTGGCGATGAAGTGCGCAAGGGCCAACTGCTGGTGGAGATCGACCCCTCCACTCAACAGGCACGCCTGGACGCCGGGCGCTACTCGATCGAGAACCTCAAGGCCCAGCTTGCCGAACAGCGCGCCCAGTACCTGCTCGCCCAGCAGCAGTTTCAGCGCCAGCACGAGCTGGCCAGTGCCGGCGCCACGCGCCAGGAGGATGTCCAGCAGGCCCAGGCGCAGCTCAAGGTGACCCAGGCACGCATCGACATGTACCAGGCGCAGATCCGCCAGGCCCAGGCCAGCCTGCGCAGCGACGAGGCTGAACTGGGCTACACACGGATCTACGCACCGATGGACGGCACCGTGGTGGCGGTGGACGCACGCGAGGGCCAGACCCTCAACGCCCAGCAGCAGACCCCGCTGATCCTGCGCATTGCCCGGCTGTCGCCGATGACCGTCTGGGCCCAGGTTTCGGAGGCCGACATCGGCCAGGTCAAGCCTGGCATGACGGCCTACTTCACGACACTGGCCGGTGGCAAGCGCCGCTGGACCAGCACCGTGCGCCAGATCCTGCCGATCCCGCCCAAGCCGCTCGACCAGACCAGCCAGGGCGGCGGCAGCCCGGCCAGCGCCAGCAGTGGCACCACCGGCAGCAAGGTGGTGCAGTACACCGTACTGCTGGACGTGGACAACCCTGACGGCGCCCTGATGGCCGAGATGACCACCCAGGTGTTCTTCGTCGCAGGCCAGGCCAGCCAGGTGCTCACCGCACCGCTGGCGGCGCTGGACGACGCACCCACCGAGGGCATGCGCCTGGCACAGGTCCTGACCCGTAACGGCAAGGTCGTACAGCGCCAGGTACGCACCGGCTTGAGCGATCGCCTGCGGGTGCAGATCCTCGACGGCCTCAGTGAAGGCGAGCAACTGGTCATCGGCGCACCACGCGCCAGCGGAGGCTGAATGAACGCACCGCTGATCGAGCTCGATGACATCCACAAGGTCTACGGCGGCATCGACTCGCCCGAGGTCCAGGTGCTGCGTGGCATCAGCCTGAGCATCCAGCCGGGCGAGTTCGTCGCCATCGTGGGTGCCTCCGGCTCCGGCAAATCCACCCTGATGAATATCCTGGGCTGCCTCGACCGCCCCTCCCGTGGCAGCTATCGCTTCGCTGGCCGTGACGTCGCCGAACTCGACAGCGACGAACTGGCCTGGCTGCGCCGCGAGGCCTTCGGCTTCGTGTTCCAGGGCTATCACCTGATACCCTCAGGCTCGGCCCAGGAGAACGTCGAGATGCCGGCGATCTACGCCGGTACACCTGCAACCGAACGCCATGCCCGCGCCGCCGCGCTGCTCGAACGCCTGGGCCTGGCCAGCCGCACCGGCAACCGCCCCCACCAGCTGTCCGGAGGCCAGCAGCAACGGGTGTCGATCGCCCGGGCCCTGATGAATGGCGGCCACATCATTCTCGCCGACGAGCCCACCGGCGCCCTCGACAGCCACAGCGGCGCCGAGGTCATGACCCTGCTGGACGAACTGGCCAGCCAAGGTCATGTGATCATCCTCATCACCCACGACCGTGAGGTGGCGGCGCGGGCGCGGCGGATCATCGAGATCCGCGACGGCGCGATCATCAGCGACTCGGCCGCCGAACGCCCGCCCGCTGCGCCCACACCTGGCTTGCAGGCCGATGATCTGCGCCAGCGCCTGGACCGCGGCGCCAGCCTGCGCGGCGCCTGGAAAGGCGAGCTGGTCGAATCGCTGCAGGCGGCCTGGCGGGTCATGTGGATCAACCGCTTCCGCACCGCCCTGACCCTGCTCGGCATCGTCATCGGCGTGGCCTCGGTGGTGGTGATGCTCGCCGTCGGCGAAGGCAGCAAGCGCCAAGTGATGGCGCAGATGGCCGCCTTCGGCTCCAACATCCTCTATCTGAGCGGCAAGCACGCCACCTCCCGCGAAGCGGCGGGCCTTGTTTCCCTCGACGACGTCGCCGCCATCGCCGGCCTGCCCCAGGTGCAGCGCATCATGCCGGTGATCGGCGGCGAGCTGATGGTTCGCCACGGCAACAACAACCAGTCGTTCTACGTGGGGGGCAACAACACCGAATTCCCGCACATCCTCAACTGGCCGGTGGTCGAAGGCAGCCTGTTCACCGACGCCGACGAGCGCAGCGGTGCCGCCGTGGCGGTGATTGGCCAGAAGGTCAAGGAAAAGCTCCTGCCTCCCGGCAGCAACCCGCTGGGCCAGTACCTGCTGATCGAGAACGTGCCCTTCCAGATCGTCGGCGTGCTCGCCGCCAAAGGCGCAAGCTCCGGCAACCAGGACAGCGACGAGCGCATCGTGGTGCCCTACTCGGCAGCCTCCATGCGCCTGTTCGGCAAGCACGATCCCGAATACGTGATCATCACCGCCGCCGACTCAAGCCGAGTGTCGGAGACCGAAGCGGCCATCGCCCACCTGATGCGCAAGCGTCACCAGGGCAAGCAGGATTTCGACCTGACCAACGACGCAGCGCTGATCCAGGCCGAGGCGCGCACGCAGAACAGCCTGTCGCTGATGCTCGGCGCGATTGCCGCCATCTCGCTGCTGGTCGGCGGTATCGGGGTGATGAACATCATGCTCATGACCGTGCGTGAACGTACCCGCGAGATCGGTATCCGCATGGCCACCGGTGCTCGTCAGCGCGACATCCTGCGCCAGTTCCTCACCGAGGCGGTGATGCTGTCGATGGTCGGCGGCGTGACCGGTATCGCCCTGGCCCTGACCATCGGAGGCGCCCTGCTGCTGGCCGATATCGCCGTGGCCTTCGCCCTGCCTGCCATCCTCGGCGCCTTTGCCTGCGCCGTGATCACCGGTGTCGTGTTCGGCTTCATGCCGGCGCGCAAAGCCGCCCGACTCGACCCGGTCAAAGCCCTTACCAGCGTGTAGCCCATGACATTGCCAAGCCGCATCAGCCTGCTGACCCTGAGCCTCTGCCTCGCCGCCTGCAACAGCACACCAGCGCCGCAGGCCGACATCACGCCACCGCCCACCTGGCAAGGCGCCACCGACTCCCACCAGGCGCTGCCGGACAGCACCTGGTGGCAGGCGTTCTCCAGCCGCGAACTGGATCGCCTGATCGAACGCGCCCGCAGCAACAGCCACGACCTGGCGGCCGCTGCAGCACGGGTGCGCCAGGCACAGGCCCGCGCCGTGATCGCCGGGGCGCCATTGCTACCCGAACTGCAACTGGGGGTGGATGGCAGCCGCCAGCGCCTGCTGCGCGGCGACGGCAACGACCAGCTCGACGCCACCAGCAGCGAGCGCACCAGCACCGCCTTCGCCACGCGCCTGAGCGCCAGCTACGAAATCGATTTCTGGGGCGGCCGGCGCGCTGCCCGTGACAGTGCATTGCGCAAACTCGACGCCAGTCGCTTCGACCGCCAGACGGTCGAGCTCACGCTGTTCAGCGCCGTTGCCGACAGCTATCTGCAAGGGCTGACACTGGAGGAACAACTGCGTATCGCCCGGCTCAACCTCGATAACGCGCACGATGTCCTGCGCCTGGTCGAAGCCCGCGAACGCTCGGGCTCGGCGACCCGCCTGGAGCTGGCCCAGCAACGCAGCCTGGTCGCCGCCCAGGAGCGCCAGGTGCCGTTGCTGGAGCAACAGTGGCAGGACAATCGCGTCACCCTTGCCACCTTGCTCGGTGATCCGGTGCAGAGCCTGAATACCGGCCAGGAGTCGATCAGCGCCTTGAACTGGCCAGGCATCGGCAGCGGCGTCCCCAGTGCACTGCTCAGTCGCCGCCCGGACATCGCCGCCGCCGAGGCACGCCTGGCGGCAGCCAGCGCCGACGTGCAGGTAGCCAGGGCCGCCATGCTGCCACGAGTGGTGCTCGGTGCCGACCTGGGCAGTGGCGCCAGGACCTTCGCCAACGTGCTCGACAGCCCCTTCTACACCCTCACCACCGCCCTCACCGCCCCCATCTTCGACCGCGGCCGACGCAGCGCCGAGCGTGACCAGGCCAAGGCGCGCCAGGAAGAGTTGCTGGAGGATTACCGCGCGCAGATCATCGCGGGCTTCGCCGACGTGGAAAAGGCGCTCAATGCGATCAACGGCGTCGACCGGCAACGCCAGTGGCAGGATCAGGAAGTGGAACAGGCGCGCATCGCCTTCAGCCTGGCCGAACAGCGCTATGCATCAGGGGCAGAGACGCTGCTGACGGTACTGGAAACGCAGCGCACCCTGTACCTGGCCGAAGACCAACAGGCGCAGTTGCGCCTGGCCAGGTTGCAGGGGAGCGTGGCGCTGTACAAGGCGCTGGGCGGGGGATGGAGGCTCTGAGGGGAGTCCGTCAGCGCGGGGGGTCTTCTTCGCGGGCAAGTCGCAGCGGCGAACCG
>NZ_JABWRO010000054.1:0-34104 GCF_014268985.1 Pseudomonas sp. RW10S2
TAGGAGCGGGCTTGCCCGCGAAAAGGCCAGCGCGGTCTACCTGTTTCACCACCGTCTCACACCGTCTCAATGTGCAACAGCACAGCCCCGCAATTCATCCTGTACACCAACACAAAAATCAACCTGATCAATGACTTAAATCCGCCAGGCCACCTTGGCACGGCCATTGCGCCGCCCTTGCCACACTCCAATGACAAGAGGCACCGCCCCATGCTTTCCGACCTGCCCATCCTGCCCGCCACCCAGGCGTTCCTCGCGCGCAAGCTGAAGATGCGCATCGGCGCCGACTGGCAGGACGCCGCCAGTGGCCGCACCTTGAGTTTCCGCAATCCGGCCACCGGCGAGATTCTCGGCGAGGTCCCTTCGGCCGACACCGAGGACGTCGACCGTGCCGTGCGCGCAGCCCGCCAGGCCTTCGACGACTCGCCCTGGAGCCGGATGCGCCCTCGCGAGCGGCAGAACCTGCTGTGGCGCCTGGCCGACCTGATGGCGCGCGATGCCCGCGAACTGGCCGAGCTCGAATGCCTGAACAATGGCAAGAGCGCCAACGTCGCCCAGGTCATGGACGTGCAACTGGCCATCGACTTCCTGCGCTACATGGCCGGCTGGGCCACCAAGATCGAGGGCAGCACCGTCGAGGCTTCGATGCCGCTGATGCCCGACGAACAGTTCCACGGTTTCATTCGCCGCGAAGCGGTCGGCGTGGTCGGAGCCATCGTCGCCTGGAACTTCCCCCTGCTGCTGGCCTGCTGGAAACTCGGCCCGGCGCTGGCCACCGGCTGCACCATGGTGCTCAAGCCTGCCGACGAAACCCCACTGACGGCGCTCAAGCTCGCCGAGCTGGTCGATGAAGCCGGTTACCCGGCTGGCGTGTTCAACGTGGTCACAGGCACCGGGCTCAACGCTGGCGCCGCTCTCAGCCGCCATCCGGGCGTGGACAAGCTCACCTTCACCGGCTCGACCGAAGTCGGCAAGCTGATCGGCAAGGCCGCGATGGACAACATGACCCGCGTCACCCTCGAGCTGGGCGGCAAGTCGCCGACCATCGTCATGCCCGACGCCAACCTGCAGGAAGCCGCCGCCGGTGCGGCCACGGCGATCTTCTTCAACCAGGGCCAGGTGTGCTGTGCAGGATCGCGCTTGTATGTGCACCGCAAGCATTTCGACAATGTGGTGGCCGACATCGCCGGCATCGCCAACGGCATGAAACTCGGCAGCGGCCTGGACCCGGCGGTGCAGATGGGGCCGCTGATCTCCGCCAAGCAGCAGGACCGGGTCAGCAGCTACATCGCCTTGGGCCGCGAGCTCGGTGCGACCATCGCCTGCGGCGGTGAGAGCTACGGGCCGGGCTACTTCGTCAAACCGACGGTGCTCGTCGATGTCGACCAGCGCCATCGCCTGGTCCAGGAAGAGATCTTCGGCCCGGTGTTGGTGGCGATGCCCTTCGACGATATCGACGAGGTCGTGCGCATGGCCAATGACAACCCTTACGGGCTGGGCGCGAGCATCTGGTCGAACGACCTGGGCGCCGTGCATCGAATGATTCCGCGCATCAAGTCCGGTTCGGTCTGGGTCAACTGCCACAGTGCGCTGGATCCTGCGCTGCCTTTCGGTGGCTACAAGCAATCGGGCGTCGGCCGGGAGATGGGCGCTGCGGCGATCGACTATTACACCGAGCTCAAGTCGGTACTGATCAAGCTCTGAACCTGAGCTGCGCCGGCCTCTTCGCAGCGTTGCCGGCAAAGAGGCCGACTTCCTGAAAACAACAAGAAAACATGGAGCACACCATGAGGCATCCGCTCGTCTGCACGCTGGCCCTTCTGCTGGCCGCCCCCCTTACCCAGGCCCACGAGCTCTACAACCAGGATGGCACTGTCCTCAACGCCAACCTCGAGGCCTTGTTCGGCATCTTTCACAGTGACGAAAGCTTCAACCAGGCCGGCAACCGCAAGCCTGGCAGCAGCAACTGGCGCGAGGGCTACGTCAAATATGGCCTGAGCGCGAGCCAGACGTTGGCCGACAGCGGCTCACTGTACGGCGCCTTCAGCCTGCTCAGCTCCGCCACCTGGGGTGACGGCGATGCCGCGGGCCTGACCCTGGGGGACGAACGCCGCACGGCCATTGAGGATGCTTATCTTGGCTGGCGCTCGGGGACGCTGTTCCCGCTGCTGGGTGAAGACGGCATCGATATTTCCGGCGGCCGCCAGGTGGTCACCTTGGGGGATGGTTTCCTGATCCAGGGCGACCCCGTCAACCTCGGCAAGGTCGACCTGGGTGCCAATTTCAACCGCGGCGGCGCCTACTACCTGGCGGCGCGCAAGGCCTTCGACCGCACCGCCGTGCTGCGCCTGGGCGGCAGCCAGGGCTGGCGTGGCGACCTGATGTGGCTCAAGTCCGACAACCACTACCAGGCCGACAGCGCCATGGCTGTCGCCAATCTGGAGCACGTCGGCGACGCAGGCACCCTTGGCCTGAGCTGGATTCATGGCCTGGATGTGGACCGTCGCTATGCCCAGATCATGGGCCTGGAGCACCGCGATGGCATGGACACCGTCAGTCTGCGCGGACGCGGCAACCTCGGTGTCCAGGACCTGGAGGTGGCCGGCGAGTACGTCACCCAGGACCAACGAGGCACACGTGAGAACGCCTGGTATCTGGAAGGCAGCTGGACCTTTTCGCAACTGCCATGGACACCCACCGCCACCTACCGCTACAGCCGCTTCTCCAAGGATTTCGACCCCTTGTTCTACGGGCTCAGCCGGGGTTACGGCACCTGGTTCCAGGGTGAGGTCGCCGCCAATTATGCCGGCCCTTTCAACACCAACACCCAGGTCCACCATGTGGGCTTGAAGGCCAAGCCTCGCGACAACCTGACCCTTGGCGCGCTGTACTTCGACTTCGACACGCTGGACACCGACCAGGGAAATGTCGGCGGACGAGAGCTGGACCTGTATGTGGAGTGGATGGTCAACGATCACCTGCTGATCAGCCCGGTGCTGGGCTTCTACAAACCCGAGCGCAGTGCCGACAGTGGCGGCATGCAGCTGGGTAGCCGGGATACCGGGACCTACCTGCAACTGGTGATCGGGACTTTCTTCTGAGCCTTCGCCAAGCGTCGTGCAGGCGCTTGGCTACTCGCAAAAGCAATACGCGGCCCTCAGCGATAACCCTGCTCCAGCAACCAGCGTCGCACCATCGCTTGAGCTTGCTCAGGCTGGTCCGCCAGCACCTCGACCAGGCCAGAACCCGCCTGCAGGGCCCGTACCACCGGTGCCAGTTCAATGCCCTGCAGGTGCCATACACCCAGCGGCTGGTCAGCCGTTACCACTACCTCGGCCTCGTCCACCCAGCCTTCGCGCAACACCGGCCTGCGTTCGACTCGAACCGTCTGCCAATGCGCGGCCTGGTGCATGGCCTGGTCATCAGGCCACCGCTGACGTGGCCCCCAGAACCCCGCGCCGGCATGCTGCTGTTCCAGCCGGTAGAAATCCCGTCCCGTACGGGCAAAACGCAGGAACAACTGCTCCACCCGTTGCTGGTGGAAGCGCTGCGCCAAGGCCGCCCGCTCCGGCCGCCTCAGCAAGGTGTTGATCACCACCGGCGCCTGCAAGGCCGACGACAGTGACTGGAAGATCCCGTTGCCCGACAACGGATCGACGGCCATCGCCGCATCCCCCACCCGCAGCCAGTCCGCGCCGGCACACTCGCCGGCAAGAATCGCCGTGCTGCTGCGGGCATGCACCTGAGCGGGCTCTAGCGCGCGTGCATCGAACAACTGCGCGACCCCTGGCGACTGCCGCCGCCGGGTCGCGCAATACTCACCCAGTGCCGCCTTGCCCGGCAGCGAGGCCACGCTGGCATCAAGGGTGATTTGCCAGTAGCAGCGCCCGTCTGCCAGACGCGCCATCCATGCCCAGCCATCGTCAAGGCTTTCCACTGCAGAGGCCGGCGTGCCGCCTGCCGTCGATTGCCAGAGGTTGAGCAGGCTGACGGTTTCCGGGCCGCGCAGGCGGCTGGCAGGCAGCGGGGCCTGGCGACCACGGGCTTCGACCAGGAAATCGCCTTGCAGCACCTGGCCGTCGTCGAGCCGCGCCCGGTATCGTCCCTCCTGCGTCAGCTCGCGGACACGCCCCTGAACGAGATTCACCCCGGCGCGCAGCAGATCCTCGCGCAGCGCCCGATCGAAACATGCCCGATCAAGCAGGAACTCCTGATTCATCTGCAGCCGCTCGCCGTTCCATTGCACCTGACGCGCGGCAGCGATCGTCGCCACTGCGAGTGCCAAGCCAAGCCCTGCATGGTGCAGGCCGTCCAACACGCGCTGCGACACTCCTTCGACGGCATCGAAACGACGCCAGTCCGACACCAGCGTGACCGTATAGCCCATGCGCCGCAGGCCTATGGCGGTTGCCGCCCCGGCAGGGCCTGCACCGAGCACGAGGATGTGCGGATCACGGCTCATCGACACCTCGACGCTCAGGCCCGACGAAGGCCGCATGCGCCTGGAGCCAGGCACGTAGCTGTGCAGGTTGCAGCTCGGGATGCTCGCGCAGCACTGCGCACATTCGCCCGGTCAAGGCGGCACAAGCCAGGCTGGCCCCCGCCTGGGCATTTCCTCCCACCGGCGCGCCGAAGTCGGCCTGCGCCGTGCCCAACCATGACCACTGGCCTGCGCTGCACCGGGCGTCGCCGGTGATGCGCAGCACGTTCGGATAGCTGGCCGGATACACCGGCGCCCCCCGGGCCGCGCTGGACGCACACAACACGACGCCGGCAGCCTGGGCGGCGGCGCAGGCCTGGCGCAGGACTGGGCGGTCCTGCTGCAGCCCCAGGCTCATATTGACCAGGGTCGCCCCCTGCTCCACCAGCCACAGCAAGGCGGCAGCCACCTGCAGGGCGCTGGTGCGCGGTTGGTCGCTGAACACTTGGGCCAGCAGCACCGGTGTATCACCGGCCCCCTCGCGCAGGCACTCCAGGACCGCACGACCATGGCCCAGGGCGTCAGGTTGCGCCTCGCCCTCCTGGAGCAGTCCGTCTTGCAGCCAGAAACGCCGCGCGGCCAGCACCGTCGGCATTTGCGCCGACGTGCAGCCGCTGTCGATCACCCCCAAGCGCAGCTCAGCGACCATGGTCGGCGTGCACCCGTTCCAGAACCCGCAACTGGCCGCCCTGCAGTTGCAGATGCAGGTCTGCATCGGCCAGGGTCGACGGCCTGTGGCTGATGAGAATGCGCGTGCGCCCGGCAAACAACTGATCGATGGCGGCAATCACTTCGCGCTCGGTCGCCTCGTCCACAGCCGAAGTGGCTTCGTCCAGTACCAGGATCGCTGGATCCTGCAGCAAGGCACGGGCGATGGCGATACGTTGTTTCTGCCCGCCGGACAACTGCTGGCCGCGCTCGCCGAGCGCGCCATCGAGCCCCATCGGCAGGCTTTGCACCAAGCCCTCCAGACGGGTCAGGCGCACCACCTGTTCCAGCGCGGAGCGGCTGGCATCAGGTGTGCTGTAGGCGAGATTCTGGGCCAGGGTGCCGCGAAACAGCACGATGTCCTGGCTGACCACGGCGATGCGGCGGCGCAGGGCGGCCAGCTCGAGCTCGCGCAGGTCGACACCGTCGAGCAGGATGCGCCCATGATCCGGGTCGTAAAAACGCTGCAGCAGGTCGATCAGGGTCGACTTGCCCACTCCGGAGGCGCCGCTGATGGCCACCTTCAGCCCACCGCCGACGGTGATATCGACCTGATCGAGCACCGCCCCTTGGCGGCCCTCGTGGGCAAAGCCTACGCCTTCCAGGCGCAGCTCACCGGGCCCCTCGGGCATCGGCCTGGGCACCTGCGGCTCGCTGACCGCCACCGGTTCGCGCTTGAGCTCCATGACCCGGCCCAGGCTCACCGCCATCCGCTGCACCGCGACATACAGGCCAAGCAAGCTCTGCACCGGCCCAACGGCCATGCCCAGGTAGGTGGAGAAGGCGATCAGCGCACCCAACTGCCACGTGCCCTGGATCACCCACCAGCCACCCACCAGAAAGGCACAGGCGCGGCACCACGAAGTCAGGGTGCCGGGCACGGCCTGGGTGAAGAATTCGGTGATCTGCACCTTGAGCAGTTGCTTCATGTAGCCCTGCCCCAACTGATCCAGGCGCCCCGCTTCACGGCCCTGCTGGCCGGCGGCCTGGATGAACTTCATCGCAGGCAGCGTCTCGACCAGGAACGACGACACGTCCGCCGAGCGCTCACGCAGGCTGCGCACTTCGCGCTCGACCTTGCGCCGCATCCAACGCAGCCACAGCACTTCGATCGGTACGAGCAAGGCCAGCAACAATGACAGTTGCCACGACAACATCAGCATCAGGGCCACCGCGCCCAGCAGGCCGATCACGCTGGAGACGGCCGCGAACAGCGAATCCACGGCAAAGCGCTGGATTTCGGCGACATCGCCGTCCAGGCGCGAAAGGATATCGCCCGTGCGGCGGCGCCCGTAGAACGTCGGCGACAATTGCTGCAAGTGTCGGTAGAGGTCATCGCGCAAGGCGAACAGGATGCGCCCTGACAAACGCGTATGCAGGTAGCGGTTGACCCCCGACAGCACGGTCCCCAGCACCCCGGCACCGATCATGAACGCTGCCATGTGCCAGAGCGTCTGGTAATCGCGGGCGAGCAAGCCATCGTCGATCAAGGTCTTGATCAGCCAGGGCTGGGCCAGGGCCAGCAGCGAAGCGAGCAACGACAACCCCAGCAGCACGGCGATGGCCCGGCGCTGGGGCCGCACGAAACCATACAGCCAGGCCAGGGCCTGGCGCATGAGCACGGGGTCGCCAGACTCGATCAGGCGCGAGAACACTCCGCCCATGGTCTAACCGCGCAACTGCTTGAGTTTGCGGTACAGCGTCGCGCGGCTGATGCCCAGCGCTTCGGCGGCGGCCGATACATTGCTCTGGTGACGCGCCAGGGCGCCACGGATCAACTCCAGTTCATTCTCGCGCAGGCTACCGGCCACAGGGGCGCCACTGGACAACTCGTCGAGCAGGCAATCGGTCAGGTGATCGAGCCCGAGTATCTGCTCACCCTCCTCGCGCATGGCCAGCGCGGTGCGCAATACCATTTCCAGTTGGCGGATATTGCCCGGCCAGTCGAAGCCTTCGAGCAGGCAGGCCAGTGCCGGATCGAGGGTGACGCCTCGGGCACCGAGCTTGTCCAGCACCCCTTCGATCAGGGCCCCGAGGTCATCGCGCTCGCGCAAGGCCGGCAGGCGCAGGGATACGCCGTTGACCCGGTAGTACAGGTCTTCGCGAAAGTGCTGCTCGGCCACCAGCCGCTTGAGATCGCGGTGCGTGGCACAGATGATCGCCACGTCGATGTCCTGTTCCTCGCCAGCCCCGAGCGGCGCCACGCGACGCTCCTGCAGCACGCGCAGCAGCCGCGCCTGCAGGGCCAGTGGCATGTCACCGATTTCGTCGAGGAACAAGGTACCGCCATGGGCCTGCATCAGCCGACCGACCATGCCGCCGCGGCGCGAGCCGGTAAACGCGCCGTCGCGGTAGCCGAACAGCTCGGACTCGATCAGCCCTTCGGGAATCGCCGCGCAGTTGACGGCCACGAACGCTTTGTCCGCACGCGGGCTGGCCTGGTGCAGAGCGCGCGCCACCACTTCCTTGCCCGTCCCGGTTTCCCCCAGCAGCAGCACCGGCAGGCCGTTGACCAGGCCCTGGCGAGCCATGCGCAAACCGCGCGCCAGACGGCTATCGCCCGCGCCCAGCGCATCGAGCGCCGGCGACTTGAGCGCAGCAACAGGCTTTGTCGCGACGGTCGCCCCCAGGTTGCCATGCCGAGGCAATTGCAGCACCCGAACGAAGAACTCCCCTTTGGCAGTCTGCACACTGCTCATCCCGCCTTGCCACAGGCGGTTGAGAAAGGCCGGCGAACGCTCGCCGAGCAAGTCGCTGCAACGGCGGCCGATCAAGCCAGGGCGTGGCAGCCCGAGCAATTGGCAGGCATTTTCGTTCGCCGCCATCACCTCACCATCAAGGCTCAGGGCCAGTAACCCATGCCAGGCACTGCCCAGGTACTGGGGGCGACTGTGGAACGCCAGCACCCACTGCTCGGGGTGGTACAGGCCGAACAGCCGACTCTCGATGTTGCCGGCGGCAAGCATCAGGGTCGAGAGGCTGTCCTGGGGCTGGCTCATCACCCCTTCGCGGGTAATGTCGAGTACACCGATCACCTCGCCACGAGGGTCGCGCAGAGGGACCGAAGTGCAGGAGAACGGGCTGAGGCGATCGAGGTAGTGTTCGCCACAGTTGATCAGGGTGGGCCGCCCTTCGACCACGGCGGTGCCGATGGCATTGGTGCCGCGCAGCGCCTCGCTCCAGCAACTGCCGGGGTGCAGGTCGCGCAGGCCATTGCGGTTGAGCACATGGGTCTGCCCTTCGATGGCCAGCACATTGGCCTGGGCGTCGCCGAGGATGATGATTGCGCCCTTGCCCTGACGCTCGACCAGGTAGTCGAGCTCGGGCGTGACGGCATCAATCAGTGTGCGGTTGAGTTCGAGCAGCGTCTGCAGGTTCTGACCGTGCTCGATGCCAAGGCCGACCTGCTCGCCTTGCAGGCAGTCCAGGCCATGGCCGTGGCTGCGCCGCCATGAGGCATCGATCTCTTCGCGCAGCATGCCCGAAGGCAACTTGCCCTCGTTGGCCAGGTGCAGGCGGACCTGGCGGGATTGCTGCATCGGGTCGTGGGCGTCTGTTATGGGTGATTGTCGCGCCATCGTTTACTCCAGCTGTACCCCGGAACTCTGCGCAGTGTGCGTCAGCGTGCCGTATACGTAAAGCGGGGTTCGGCTGTGGATGGCAGCGACCCAGGCCACAGGGGTTGCCCAGGCCTCCCCAATTCCCCAAAGCTGGGGTTATCCGCCCATCGAATACTCCGGCATTCACTTTTGCGCTCACCCGCCAAAGCCACGCCCCACAAGCCCTGCAGCACACTTCAAGCAAGCTGGCACAACTGTTGCCGATCCCTGTGCAGGCGCCCCAAACCATGGGCCCGCTTGCAGGAGGATCTGCTCATGCACCGACCGACGCCCCACCCACTGGCCATGGCGATCTTCGCCGGCCTGATCCAGCTACCGGCCCAGGCTGCGCTGTACGCGGTCGATACCGGCCCCTACAACCTCGCCAACGGCAACTTCGCCGCCTGGTATCAGGACAGCCATGGTCGAGTCCTCGACCTGTGCCTGTCCAAGGCCGTCAGCTCACGGGTTGCCGGCGCGCCGGGAGCGCCTTCGTACATGTGCACGTTGCTGCCGACTCCGGGCGTCTTCGATGACACCCAGCCCATCCAGTTCCCCAGCAACTTCCCTGACGAAGCCTTCTGGTTCACCGCCGATGCGGCCATCGTCGACGCTGCGCGCGGCATCGACCTGAGCTACGGCACGGCCATCGAGGCAGCCTTCAGCGCCGAGGAGCCGATCGAAGGCGATCAGGTCAGCTTCGCCCGGGTACGCATCCGCGTCGATGTGCCGGTTGCAGGCACCTACGTGGTCACCCATCCCTACGGCGTCGAAGTCTTCGACGTACCGGCCGCCGGCCGCCGCGCGATCAACATGACCCGCGACATCGGCATCGGTTCGCCAGCCGACTTCAGCGGCGCGCTCAAAGGCGATGTCGGGCCGTTCCTGCGCAGCGTCAACGGACCCTACACCGAGACCAATCCCGGTAGCGGAGCGAGCGAACGCTACATCGGCGACCCGAACCTGGAAGAGCCGGTCACCGGCAGCCCGTTCAACACCAACTTCGTGCGTATCGAAGGTCCCAACGGCATCGACCTGCGCACCGAGTTGTTCGCCGTGTCCGGCAAGCTGTCGACGATCAACCGCCTGACTCCACTGATCCCGCTGCGCAGCACCTATTCACGGCACACCGAGAACGGCGACCTGCGCGCCCAGCAGGATGTCTTCGTCATGGCCCCGCCAGCACCGGCCACCGTCACCCTGAGCAGCCAGACGCCCACACTGGCACTGGGCGAAGCCAACGGCACCGGCGCCTGGTACGCCCAGTCGGCGCTCAACCCGAGCCTGCCGCTGACCCTGCAGGTGACCGCCGACAACAGCCTGGCAATCGCCACCAGCACACCGACCACGGCGCCCATGAGCCTGACCGACCTGGTCACCATCAGCCGCGCCGAGTACAGCCTCGCCAGCGGTCAACTGACGCTGGTCGCCAGCAGCAGCGACGAAACCACCCCGCCGGCCCTTACCGCGCACACCGGCAACGGCGCGCTGATCGGTAGCCTGTCGGGCAACGGTGCGGTGAAGACGCTGACCACCGGGCTCTCGCCAATCCCGCCGGCCAAGGTGCAAGTCACCAGCGCCCAGGGCGGCAGCGACAGCGAAGACGTGGTGCTGGTGCCATGAACAGACAGAAGCCCCGCCTTCAAGGAGGCAGCATGAACACTTGGCCACGCCGGGCGCTGTGCGCCGCCGGGTTCACCCTCACGCTCAGCAGTGCGGCCTGGGCCGCGCTCTCCGAGGTCGACCCCGGGCCCTACACCTTTGCCACCGGGGGTTACCCCATGTGGTACAAGGACTCGGACAACCTCTCGCTGGAACTGTGCCAGTCGCGCGCCACCAGCAGCCGCGCACCGGGCGCGCCGGGCGCACCTGCCTACATGTGCACCCTGCTGCCCGAACCCGGCGTCTACGACGACGCCCTGCCCCTGGTGTTTCCGGACAACTGGCCACCGGAGATGTTCTGGTTCCTCGCCGAAACCGACATTCCGCAGGTGGGCAACAGCGGCTACGAGCTGGAAGTCTATGTCGCCGGCCTTGAAGCCGCCTTCGCGGCCGAGAACCCGGTGAACGGCGACCAGCAGAGCTTCGCCCGCATCCGCATCCGCGCCTCGGTGCCGCGCACCGGCACCTACACCATCACCCACCCCTATGGGGTCGAGACGGTCAACGTGACCACCGCGGGCCGGCGTGCGATCAACATCACCCGCGACATCGGCATCGGCGCACCGGGCAACTTCAGCGGCGCACTCACTGGCAACCTCGGGCCATTCCTGCGTGGCGTCGGTGGCCCCTACAGCGAGGTCAATCCGGACACCGGTGCCACCGAGACCTTCATCGGCGACCCCAATCGCGTCGAAGCGGTGACCGGCAGCCCGTTCAACACCAACTTCGTGCGTATCCAGGGCCCGGCCGGCACGATCCAGACCAACACCTTCACCGTCTCCGGCAAGGTGCTCGATCAACGCCAGCAGACCCCCGTGGAACTGCAACGCGCCACCTACCAGCGCAATGGCGCCGGCACCCGCGTCGAAGTGTTCGCCAAGGCGCCAAACAGCGCCAGCCTTTGCCTGCGCAATGGCCTGGCACTGGTCGGCACGCCACCTTCGCCCTGCCAGTTCAGCCTGACGCCGGACAACAACGGGTTGTTCTTCAGCCAGCAACTGAGCCAGGCCGCGCCACCGCCTGTGGTGGTGGTCACCGCCAGCAGTACCGCTGGCACCACCCGGCCGACCGCGCTGTCGAGCAAGCTCACCGATGTGGTCAAGGTGCGCACGGCACGCTACGACTGGGCCAACAAGCGCCTGCTGATCGAAGCCAGCTCCAGTGACGAGGTGCAGGTCCCCGACCTGGTCGCCCAAGGCTTCGGCCGCCTGTCCAAGAGCGGCACCTTGCAGAGCCTTACGGTCAGCGACCTGACCCAGCCCCCTGCCAGCATCACCGTCAAGTCCGCCCATGGCGGCAGTGACGTCGAGCCGGTGACCGTGGTCGGGGCAGCGCCGGTCGCCGCCGAGAACCAGCCTCCCGTGGCCCAGGCCGACAACGGCAGCACCAGCGTCGGCGTACCGCTCACCCTGAACCTGCTGGCCAACGACAGCGACCCGGACGGCAACCTGCCACTGACCATCACCGACCTGACCCAGCCAGGCACCGGCCTTGGCTCGGTGGTGCTCAACGGCACCACCGCCGTGACCTACACCCCACCGCCCGGTGCCAGCAACGCCTTCGTAGCCACCTTCAGCTACCGCGCCCAGGACGCCAAGGGGCTGAAATCGACAGCAGCCACGGTCACGGTCAACGTCGCCCCGAACCAGCCACCGACCGCCGTCGCCGACAGCGCCGCCACCTTGGGTGTGCCGCTGACCCTCGACGTGCTGGCCAACGACACCGATCCGGAAGGCAACCTGCCGCTGGCCATCGCCAGTGTCACCCAGCCCATTCCGGCCGGACGCGGCACCGTCAGCAGCAACGGCAGCGTCATCACCTACACGCCGCCAACCACCGTCAGCGCACCGTTCACCACGACCTTCACCTACGTCGCGCGTGACGCCATCGGCGCACTGTCGAGCCCTGCCACGGTCACGCTGCAGGTTTCGCCGCGCCCCGCCCAGGAGACCTTCGCCGTCACCGCGGCGACCGTCACGGCGCGTTCCAACAATCGCTTCAACTGGGACATCAGCGGCACCTCTTCGGTGACCACCGGCAACACCATCACGGTACAGGTGACCACCCCGGACGGCCTGGTGACACTGGGCAGCACCACGGTGCCGGTGACCGGACGCTGGCGCCTGGCCGTGAGCAACAGCACCACGGTGATCCCGACGGCCAACCCGACGGCGACCATCCGCAGCAGCCAAGGCACCGTGCGCACCGTGCCAGTCACCGTGCAGTAGCGCGAAGGAGAACGCCATGCACCTGCACCCCCTGCTGCTCGGCCTGACCCTGGTCACCCCGCTCACCTGGGCCGACGACCTGATGGACAACGCCGACCTGGTCGCTGGCAACGACCTCGGCGAGCCCGTGATCGTTCGCGTACTGCCGGCAGGCGCCGGCCAGGTGGCCTCGATCGAGCAGCAGGGTACGGGCAACCGCGCCCTGCTCGGCCAGGACGGCCAGGCCCTGCTGGGTCGTATCGTCCAGGCTGGCGGCGCACAGGAGGCGTTCATCCTGCAGGAAGGCAGTGACCTGATGGCCACGATCAGCCAGCAGGGCCAAGGCAACAGCGCCTCGATCCGCCAGAGCGGTAGCCACAACAGTGCGCAGATCGAGCAGATCGGCAACGACAACAGTGCCCTGATCCAGCAGAACGGCTCGGGGCTCAACAGTGCCGTGACCCAGGCCGGCAACGGCCAGCACGTACAGATCACCCAATACCGATAGACCTGGAGGCACCACCATGTACAAGCTCGCACCCTTGAGCGCTGCCATTACCCTGGCCCTGGTCGGCCAGGTCATGGCCGACGACAGCACCTCGACCCAGACCCAGCAAGGCGCGCAGAACATCGCCGAAGTCCTGCAGACCTTCGCGCCCTTCGCCTCGGTGACGCAGAACCAGGCCGGGCACGACCACAACCACCTGGCGATCCAGGACACCAGCACCAGCCATGTCCAGCAAAGCGCCACCGGCTCGTTCAACGCAGGCTACGCCGAGCAGTTGTTCGAGAACGGCAGCCAGATCACCCAGCAGTCCGGCGGCAGCCTCAACGACAGTTTCGCCAGCCAGTCGGTCGGCGAGAACAACCAGGCGCTACAGACCCAACAGGGGACGGGCAACCGCTCGATCATCTGGCAGGACACCCAGCTCGGCAGTCAGGCCACCACGATGCAGTGGGGCGAACGCAACGAAGCCACCGTCGAGCAACTGTTCGGCGGCACCAACAACCAGAGCCTGATCATGCAGGGCGGCAGCGACAACCAGGCCGCCGCCGAACACATGACCCATGAGAACGGCAACATTGCCATCTACCAGGAGGGCAAGCAGAACTGGGCGTACGGCGACCAGCGCGACGGCCAGGGCGGCACCATCGGCATCAGCCAGACGGGCACCGGCCACTCGGTGGAAGTCTGGCAAGACAACCAGGCCCACAGCCAGGCCAGCGTGCTGCAGAACGGCCAGCTCAACGAAGGCTACATCGACCAGAGCTTCGGCCAGGATAACCTCGCCATGTTGAGCCAGAGCGGTCGGGGCAACGCCAGCTGGTCCGATCAGTTCGAAACCACCCAGTCGGTGACCAGTATCAGCCAGACCGGCAATGCCAACCTGCACTTCACCTACCAGACCGGCGACAACCACAACCTGAGCATCCAGACCAATGGCGTCGGCAACAAGGTCATGGCCAGCAACTGGAAGGGCGAGAAGTCCGGCGGGCAGTTCGGTAGCAGCCAGCGCGCCGAGATCAACCAGCAAGGGGTGATGAACACCGTCAACTTCACGCAGGAAGGTGCCAACCAGCTGGCGCGCCTGAACCAGAACGGCAACCGCAACCAGATGCAGACCCACCAGGCCGACAGCAACAACGAGCTGTATTTCGAACAGAACGGCAGCGACAACCTGCTGATCGCCGACCAACGCGGCACCGCCAACTATGCCGAGGGCCTGGCCGCGGGCAATGGCGGCAGCATCACCCTCGAGCAATCGGGCAGCGGCAACCAGAGCTACACCTACCAGCTGTATGGCAGCGGCAACCAGGCGAGCATCAAGCAGACCGACGGCGTCAACGTCGCGTATGTGACCCAGGGTGGCAACGGCAACCAGGCGTTCGTCGACCAGAGCGGGGCCAACATGAACGCCACCATCAACCAGATCGGCAACGCCAACAGTGCGACCGTGACCCAGCAATAACCGCTCCCCCCTTGGACCGTGGCGCCCCGCTCCCGGGCGCCGCGGTTCCTTTTTCGATCCCGGGATGTCGTAGCCCACCGATCATTCGGCATGGGCTGGCCGAGCCAACAGCGATACAATCCAGGCTTACCCACGCCAGTGCTCCCCATGATCCAGTCCGACCTCGACCTTTTCGGTTCTCAACCGCAATCTCTGGCCAGCCAGGTCATGCTGTTGCCAGGCTTTGCCCTGCCCGAGGTCGAAGCCCTGCTCGATGCCCTGCGCCCGGTGTTGCGCGCGGCGCCGTTCCGACACATGCAGACCCCCGGAGGGCTGCACATGGCCGTCGCGCTGAGCAATTGCGGCAGCCTGGGCTGGGTCAGCGACGCGCGTGGTTACCGCTACAGCCCGCTGGATCCGCTGAGCGGCAAGCCCTGGCCGGCGCTGCCCGAGGTGCTGTTGACGCTGGCTGCGCGAGCCGCTTCCCAAGCTGGCTTCGAAGGGTTCGTGCCGGATGCCTGCCTGGTCAACCACTACCTGCCCGGTACACGCCTGAGCTTGCACCAGGATCGCAACGAGCAGGATTTCAGCCAGCCGATCGTGTCGATTTCGCTGGGGCTGCCCGCGGTCTTTCTGCTCGGCGGCATGCAGCGCAGCGACCGACCGCGGCATGTGCCGCTCAGTCATGGCGATGTCATGGTATGGGGTGGCGAGGATCGCTTGCGCTTTCATGGCGTGCTGCCGATCAAACCGGGCAAGCATGAGCGAATGGGGGAACGGCGGATCAACCTGACCCTGCGCAAGGCGGGTTGAGCGAGCGTACCGAATGCAGGTTCGGCACACTCACTCCAGCAGCATCAGCGACTGGCCTCCAGCACCTGATTCAATGCCGCCCCGTCGATACTCAAGGTCGCCGAATCGAACATGCCGTTGACGTAATTGCGCACCAGTTGCTCCTGACGTTGTGCCCTGAGCAGTTGGGTCAGTTGCGGTGTCACCTCCTCCAGGGTTGCCGCCCGCGCCGGTTGCTGTTCGACCAACTTGATGATGTGCAGACCTGCGGCACTGCGCACCGGTTCACTTACACCATCGACCTTGAGCCGAGTCACCACCTCGCGCACTTCAGGTAGCAACTGGTCGAGCGCCTGCAGCCCGGTGTCGCCGCCCTGGGCAGCAGTGCCGGTGTCCTGGGAGTGCTCGCGGGCGAGCGTGGCGAAATCGCCATCGCGTGCCTGCTTGGCCAGGGCCTGGGCCTGCTTGACCACTGCCTCATCGTCCTTGGGCTTTTCGACCCGCAGGAAGATCTGGCTCAAGCGATAGCGTACCGGCAGGCGCAGTTCGTCCTTGTTGGCTTGGTAAGCCTGCTCGAGCTCGGCCTGGCTCGGGTAGTCGTCAGGCACTCGCGTGACCGACGCGAGGTAGTCGCGCAAGACGATCTGCTCGCTCAGGGCGCGAGTCTGCGCCTCGACGTCCGGACGCTGTGGCCAGCCCTTGGCTTCGGCTTGGCGATACAACGCCTTTTCTGCCAGGCGTGCGCGGATCCACGCCTCCAGTGCCGGTCTATCGCCACGCAGGTGCTCGCGAGTCGGCTCCGGCAACTGCGCAAGCAAGGTCTTCAGTTCGTCGCTGCCGACCTTCTGCTCGCCCAGGCTGGCCAACACAGGCCCTTTGACCTCGGTCGCAGCCGGGTGCGCTGCGGCCACCGGCTCCTCCCCCGGACGCAGTACCAGGGCGACAGCCACCGCAATGAGGGCCAGCGCACCCGCGCCGGCCCAGAAGGTGCGGGAGGTCACGAAGCAGTCGCCGCGCTGGTCGCCTGTTCGGTCTGGTCGGCGACATTGCGGCTATAGTCGCGCAGGTAGACGATGAACTCCTGCAGCAGGCGATCCCACAGCACCAGGCTGCCCAGCAGATGCTTCTCGCTGACGCCATCGGCAACCACCACGTCTTTTTCCATCACCAGGAACTCGCCCTGCACCGACAGCCGGGCGAAACGACGGCTGGCGTTCCAGCGCTCGGCCAGCCCGGCCGGCAGCTCGCCCTGGATGCGCAGCGCGCAACTGAAGGTAAAGTCGAGGAACTCGCCCTCCTGGCCATTGGCTCGATTACCGAACCGTACTGCGTAACCCACGCCCTGGCTGGCGCTGAGCAGCTGCACAACGGCATTCTGCTCGCTACGATTGACCCGGCAGCCGGCGTCCTGCAGCAGCTTGGTCAGGGAATCGGCGCTCACGGTTTCGATCAGGGTGACTTCGGTCATGTGTAGCCTTCCTTGTGGTGATGAAACAGCTCGGATTCATTCACGTGCAGCAGGAAGACGGCTGTAGCGGGGGCTGGCAAGACATCAGCGCTGGCGAAACTCCCTGCCTCTGCGACCGTCCATCTGCAATCGCGCGTGTCGATATCAAGTAGTAGCACAAGGATTGCGCTCGGCCAGAAATTCCCTTCGCCTGGCAACGGTAAATAGCGGCGAACGCCACCCTGCGCCCTTTCAAAGCCCGGTGCTTGTGTGTAAAACGGTCCAACCATCTTCTTCGACGCAAGGACCTCCAGCATGCGCTACCGCCCTCTCGGCCGCTCCGGCCTGCAAGTCTCAGCCCTGACCCTGGGCAGCATGATGTTCGGCGAGCAGACCGATACCGAGGCTTCGCTGCGCATCATCGACCGCGCCTGGGACCAGGGCATCAACTTCATCGATACCGCCGATGTCTACAACGCCGGGCGCTCCGAAGAGATCGTCGGCGAAGCGGTGGCACGCCATCGCCAGGACTGGATCGTCGCCTCCAAGGCCGGCTACGGTCCGGCAGACGGCCTGCCCAACCGCAGCGGGCTGTCACGCAAGCACCTGTTCAATGCGCTGGAGGCAACACTGACGCGCATGGACACCGACTACCTGGACATCTACTACCTGCACCGCGAAGACCACAAGGTGCCGCTGGAGGAGACCGTGCGTGCCATCGGTGATCTGCTGCAGCAAGGCAAGATCCGCTATTGGGGCGTGTCCAACTTCCGCGGCTGGCGCGTCGCCGAGATCTGCAACCTGGCCGAGCGCCTCGGGGTGCCCAAGCCTGTGGTGAGCCAGCCGCTGTACAACATCGTCAACCGCCAGGCCGAGCCCGAGCAACTGACCGCCGCGGCCTACCACGGGCTGGGCGTGGTGCCGTTCAGCCCTCTGGCCCGTGGCGTGCTCAGCGGCAAGTACGCGCCAGGCTCGACCCCTGACGCCGGCAGCCGCGCCGGGCGCCAGGACAAGCGGATCATGGAAGTGGAGTGGCGTCAGGAGTCGCTGGCCATCGCCCAGAAGATCCACGCCTACACCGACGCCAAGGGAGTGGGTATCGTCGAGTTCGCCATCGCCTGGGTGCTCAACAACCAGCTGGTCAGTTCGGCCATCGTCGGCCCGCGCACCGAGGCGCAGTGGGAAACCTACGCCGGAGCGCTGGAGGTGAACATCACCGCCGAGGACGAAGCCTTCATCGACTCGCTGGTAACCCCGGGGCATGCCTCGACACCGGGGTTCAACGACGTGGCGCATTTCGTCCCGGGGCGCTTGGCGCGCTGAACGTCAGGCAATGGCACTCCGTGAAGAATGTGGCAGGCGGCTGCCGTTGGGGTGCCCTTTATGCGCTGACTTCAAAGTCATCCAAGTTCAATCCGGCGGTATCTTGGATCTGGATCACTTTGATATCTCGAGCCGAGGAAGCGAAGCTGTATTCATCCTGTCCGTTTGCACCCAGGGTCACCGTCCGGGTTTCGATCGTCGCCCCCTGCGCGTTCAGGTAGGTGATGTACGCAGTGGTGCTGTTCTGGACACCGAGCGTAAAATTACAGCGGAAAGTCCTGAAAGTGCCATTAAGTTCGAACCGGACCGTCGCCTCGTTCATACGCAGATAGTTCCCTCTGAGAAGCGGCCAGTCTGACTGAGCTGTCAGAATTATAATATTTTTGCCACTGATCACTCGGCACATGTTCCCTCCCAACATGGGTAGTACCCCACCCGGCCGAACTTCATGGTTATAGGCGTAACTACTGAAGTCGTCCCGGATCACACTGGGGCCCTGAATGATTTCATAAGCGTTTTCACGAAACACTACGCGACTGCGCCCCTGGTCGAAGGAGACTTCGAATCGCAGCGTAATGCGGCTGCCGCCAAGCAATTCCCCAAGCGTCGATAAGGCGATCGTGCTTCTGACAGCTCCCAGCTGGTCAAGTGGTTTGCCGTTCCACACTTGCTGAGTCCATTGGCTGCCATTTGCGTAGGTTCCGCTGTACCTGAGATAGATCAATTGCCCCAGCGTCTGCAGCGGCCAAGCGGCGACAGACACGTTTGCATCGGCTCTGAGATTGATAACATCCAACCTCCCGCCAACGGCTTCTGCGATAGCCGGAACAGGGAGCCTGTCAGCAGTCGGATTCAGCACCTGCAGTTGCAGCTCGGCAGACCCTAGGGTCTTGCCCCGCCGCGTCACTTGGTAACTGACGCTAACGGTACTGTTGATACTGGATATGATGTGGTCACTGAGAATGCGGAAAACGACTCTGTTCGAGGTATTGCCGTTTTGCGCCGGATATGACCTGCCGTTGTACAACAGCACAATGCTGTCCTCGGGTTGCATGTCGTACTCGACTAAAGCGTCGGCACCATTCGCCGCATTCAAAGGGTCAAGCACATTGTTGGGGGCCGCGGGAATTTTCACGGCATTTAACTCAAGATCATCACTTACCGTAACCGTAAACTTGAGTGCGGCGGATCGACGCGCTGCTTGATCAGATGTCATCTTGGTGAGCCTCTGAGTTTCCTGCTGGGTGTCATTTCGCTGACTGGAGAACATCCTAGGGACCTCACAACGGGTGCGAAACTGGCAATTCTGCTAGCTCAAAGGCATCGAGAAGGGGCAGAGAGCCGCTCTGGTGGGCGCCAATGTTTACGCTCTGCCACGCGACATTGGGGAGCGACAAGCGGGGATACCGGTCCCCCCTTTCCCCAATGGGATCGGTATGGTGCTGCTCATCGTCTTTACCGCACCCAGAGGCTTCAATGACACTCGAGCACCTGTTCCGCCCCGTTCATGTCGGCGCCCTTACCCTGCCAAACCGCGTCTTCATGGCGCCCCTGACACGCCTGCGCAGCCTGGAGCCGGGCGATGTGCCCACGCCGCTGATGGCCGAGTATTACAGCCAGCGTGCCAGTGCCGGGCTGATCATCAGCGAAGCGACGCAGATTTCCTTCCAGGCCAAAGGCTATTCGGGATCGCCAGGTATCCACACCGACGCGCAGATCGCCGGATGGCGCCTGGTCAACGAAGGCATCCACGCAGCAGGTGGCCACAGCGCGGTGCAGGTCTGGCACACCGGACGCATTTCCCACACCTCGCTACAGCCCGGCCAGGCCGCGCCAGTCGCGCCCTCGGCATTGCCTGCCGATGCTCGCACCTCGCTGCGCGACGCACAGGGCAATGTGATTCGCGTCGAGACCTCTGCACCACGGGCCTTGAGCGAAGCCGAAATCGCCGACATCGTCGCTGACTTCGGCCAGGCCGCGCGCAATGCGCAGCACGCAGGCTTCGACCTGATCGAACTGCACGCCGCCCACGGTTACCTGCTGCACCAGTTCCTCTCGCCCAGCGCTAACGTACGTGAGGACCGCTATGGCGGCAGCGTCGAGAATCGCGCGCGGATCGTGCTGGAAGCGGTAGACGCCGCCATCGCCGCCTGGAGCGCCGATCGCGTGGCGATCCGCATCTTCCCGCTGGGGCCGTTCAATGGGGTCGACAACGGTGAAGACCAGGAAGCCGCGGCGTTGTACCTGATCGGCGAACTGGCCAAGCGCAACCTGGCTTATCTGCACCTGTCAGAGCCGGATTGGGCAGGCGGCAAACCGCTGCGTGACGAATTCCGCGAAGCCATCCGTGCGGTGTATCCAGGGGTGATCGTCGCGGCTGGCGGCTACACCCCGGAAAAAGCCGAGGCGCTGATTGCACGGGGGCTGATCGATGCCGTCGCGTTCGGGCGTAGCTATATCGCCAACCCGGATCTTGTGGAGCGCCTGCAGCAACAAGCGCCTTTGAACGAGCACCGCGCGCAGTTCGATTACGCCAACGGTGCCGAAGGCTATACGGACTACCCTGCGCTACGCCGGGCGTAACATCAGAGCCTCTGCAGGCGCGGGCATGCCCGCGTCTGCAGGTGGGGGCTTTTTCGCAGCGGGTTCAACCAGTCACCACGGTGCCTGGCGCGCCTTGAGGAAGTGGAGCCTTGCCACCGGACAAGCGCCAACTCACCCCGGTAACGCCATAACGCTCGGCCATCGGGCGGCTTACCTTTCTGATCTTCTCCCGTCCGAACTTCGGAATGATCCCGACCCCTGCATCACAACTGGCCCAATGCCATGCCTCGGCATTGTCCATTCGCTCCGATCGAATGATGAAACTGCGCGCCTCGGCGTGCAGCGTGTATTCGATGATGTACAACTGTGGAGCTGGCATCACGGGCCTCCTCTTCTCCATGGATGACTTTTGATTGATCAGAGTTTTCCGTGAAGATTCAAAAGATTGTCGAGCTCACTCGAAAACAGCGCCAAGGCTGCTTCGTCAGCGGCTGAGTAGCAGCGCAATCATGGGTTGCGGCCACTGCCGTGGCTGTTCTGGCCACCCCGGCGCCCGGCTTCGGAAGCCCGTGCTCGATCATTGGCGAAGTTGCCCCCGGAATTCTGGCCACCCTTCTGGCCAGCGCGGGAGGCCCGCTCGCGGTCGTTGGCGAAATTGCCAGGATTGGTTTCCTTGGTGCCACCGCGCTGGCTTGGGCGGTCCTGATCGTGTGCCATGTCGTTTCTCCTTTGGCGATCTGTGGCGCAAGGCGCGAATGCGCGCCTTACAAGAGTTCCGAACGGGCGTGTGACGATCTGCTCCATCGCGTTGCAGGGGAACTGACCGGCGGCGCTAAAAGGCAGGGCCATCGAACGCTTGTGCGCGAACCTGTGGGCCGCCGTACAACACGGGGCTTCAGGCGTGCACACTCCACTGCACCATATCCGCAGCGAGCGGCAGGTCATCGATGGCATGGATCATTCCGCTGGCCAGGGCCTCCCGTGGCCCTAGGATGCGTGGATAAGCCATCAGGTAACGCATCACATCCAGGTCCTCGGCCGAGCCTTGCGTACGTTCGGCGACGATCTCGGCATACAGGCGCAAGTCGTAGTCCAGGCTCATGGCGTACTCGGCCATGCGCGAGTGGTCCACCGAGCCGTGCAAAGTCCAGTGGAACGGGTGGAAGAGGAACTTGCTGTACTGGCAAGCCGTACGATGGCTGCCGGCAAGGAACAGGATATTGCCCATCGACTCGACCGTGCCGAGGTTATGGGTATGCACGGGCACCGGCTGTCCAAGCAGGAAGTTGTACAGCGTAAAGCCATAGCTGCATTCGCCGCCCATGGTGGCGATGTTGATCTGCAACACCTCGGCGCCCTGCTGCACGGCACGTGAACAGGTGTTGATCAGGTTGCCACAGGTCGAGGAATTGATCGGGCCAGTGAAATGAATGATGTGTCGGGCCATGCGTACCTCCAGGGGTCGTCCATCCAGGACGATGGTTCAGTCGGGCGGCCGCTGCAGTGGGCCCGGCATTCGGTGGAATCGTCCGGCCAGGCAAAGTTCCCCTGAAACACCCCGGCCGGCAGAAACCGTCAGCGTTGCGCCCCTGCGCAAGGCTGACGGGGTCGCGCCGTGCTGTGGCATTATCGACACTCCGACCGCCCGCGAGCGCCTGCGCATGCTGATCGACGAAGAACTGACCTTGAAGAAGCTCGAGACCTTTCTCGCCTTCATGCGCAGTGGCAACCTGGGCCGCGCCGCCAGCGAGCTGTCGACCAGCGCGGTCAGCGTGCACCGGGCGATCCACTCGCTGGAAAACGCCCTGCGCTGCCCGCTGTTCAAGCACGAAGGCCGCCAGCTGATCCCGCTGGAAAGCGCCTATGTGCTGGAGAAAAAGGCCCGGCAACTGCTGCAGGACGCCGAGCAGATGGTGCGCCAGACCCGCGAGGCCGCAGGTTTCTATGCCGAACGCTTTCGCCTGGGGGCGCTGTACTCGCTCACGGTCAAGACCGTGCCCAAGCTGGTCATGGGCCTGAAGCTGCGCCGCAGCGAGCTGAACATCGACCTCACCCTTGGCTCGAACGTCGACTTGCTGCACCGTCTCAAGAACCATGAACTGGACGCCATCCTGGTCTCGCTCGACGACAGCATCAACGATCCGGCCTGTGAACACCTGGCGCTGTTTTCCGACGATATCTTCCTGGCCGTGCCGACCGACTCGCCGTTCGCCGTGCAGGCCGAAGTCGACTTGGCGGACCTAGCCGACTCCACCTTCATCACCCTTACACAGGGTTTCGCCACCCACCGCGATGGCGCACGAGTCTTCGAACAGGCCGGCTTCGAACCGAAGGTGGCGATGCAAGTGAACGATATCTTCACCCTGCTGAGCATGGTCAGCTCGGGGGTCGGTTATGCCCTGCTGCCGGGCCGTATCGCCGCGGTGTACGAGAACCGCGTGCGCTTGATCGCGCTGCAACCGCGCTACCGGTTGCAGCAGCATATCGGTGCAGTGTTTCTCAAGGCGCGCGAGCGCGAGCCGAACCTGCTGGCGCTATTGGCCGAGTGCCGGATGTACAGCCGCGAAGGTTGAGAGCCCAGGCCGACTGTACTCCTTATCCCACCAGGCCGCGTACACAGAAGTACAGGATCGACGGCCCCATCAGGCACCCCAGCCCGGTATGGAAAGTGGCGGTCAGCGCACCGTAGGGCACCAATCGCCGGTCCGTTGCCGCCAATCCGGCCGTCACCCCGGAAACGGTCCCGGCCAGGCCGCCGAACACCATCGCCGAGCGCGGGTTGTCCAAGGCCAGCAGGCGTGCCGACACCGGCGTGAACACCATCACCAGGATCGCCTTGATCAGGCCGGTCGCAATCGACAAGGCCATCACGTCGGAGCTTGCCCCCAGCGCCGCCCCGGTCACCGGCCCGACGATGTAGGTCACCGCGCCCGCGCCAATGGTGGTGATGCTGACCGCATCGCGATACCCAAACGCCCAGGCCACCGCCGCACCGACGATGAAGGGCAGCACAGTGCCCAGCAACAGTGCCACCGCACCAATCATCCCGGCCTTGCGCGCTTCGGTGGCCTGCACTTCGAAGGCGGTGGCGACAATGGCGAAATCGCGCAGCATCGCCCCGCCCATCAACCCGATCCCGGAAAACAGCGTGACGTCCGCCAGGCCTTTCTGCCCGCCGGTCAGGTTGCCGCCGATCCAGGCCAGCACCAAGCCAATGACGATGGCGATGGCAGAGCCGTGCACGCGGCCGAAGGTCAGGTATTTGGAGAGCATCACCGATACCCACATCACCGCGCCGACGACGGCGAACGCGGTGATCAGGTCGTTGTGTTCCAGGGCTTTCTCAATGAGCGGCCACATATCAGCGACCTCCCGCAGGTGCAGGCTGCACCGAGGCTGGCGGCGCCGCGTCGAGCGCCGGCAACGGCTCGCCGCGATGGCTGCGACTGATCAAGGCAATGGTCGCGCCGCACACCAGCACCGCGCCGACAGCGGCCACCACGGCCACGGGCCCGCCATGCAGAGCAGTGACCACATTCTGCTGGGCCGCCATGGCCACCACCACCGGGATGTACATCGCGCCCCAGAAACCGACCCCGAACTCGCATTCCTTGCTCATGCCACCCTTGCGGTGCATGTACAGCCGCGCACAGATCAGCAGGATCATGGCGATGCCAACCCCGCCCACATTGGATTTGACGCCCAACAGCACGCCCAGGAAGTCGCCGACGATGACGCCGGCCAGCGTGCACACCGCCAGCAGAGCCACACCATAGATGATCATTGTTGTTTTCCTCAGGTTGTATCGAAGTTGTTTGTTGTTGTCCTTCGAGCTACAGCGCGGTCATCGGTTGTCGGCCACCTCCTGACGCAACAGTGCATCGATGCTGTCCGCACGCGTGGATTCCACGCTCAGCACTTTTCCAGGTTCAAAGACTCGCCTCGCCAGGCCAGTGAGTACACTGCCCGGCGGCAGCTCAAGGTGCAGGCGCACACCGCGCTCCCAGGCGCTGCGCAGGGTCGCGCGCCAGTCGACGATCCGGGCCATGTTGCCGGCAAGGTCGTCGCGCAGGCGTGCCGGATCGAAAATCGGTCGTGCCGTGCTGGCGCTGAGGTAGGCGATGCGTGGGCGGCGCAACTCGACCTCGGCGAACGCTGCGGCCAGGGTGGCCGCCGGGGCCGCCAGCAAAGGGCAATGGGACGGCACGCTGACCGCCAGGCGCCGAGCCACGCCCTGCCCCAGGCTGCGCGCACGCGTGGCGACTGCCGCCATCGCGGCGTCGCTGCCGGCGATGACGATCTGGTTGTCGCTGTTGAGGTTGGCGAGGTAGACCTCACCTCCAACCGCATCCAGCAAACCCTCGACACTGGGCAGGTCGAGGCCGCTCAAGGCGGTCATGCCATAGCCTGTCGGATAGGCCTCCTGCATCAGCTCGCCACGCAGCGATACCAGGCGCACGGCGTCCTCCAACGCCAACGCCTCGGCGCTGACTGCCGCGGCGTAGGCACCGATCGACAGCCCGGCCACATACCCCGGCGCCGGGCTGCGTTGCATCAGCCAGCGCGCCCAGGCCACGCCGGTCAACAGCAGGCACAACTGCACGGCACGGGTATGGCGCAAGGCCTCGGCGCTGTCGAGCATCAGCACCTGCTCGCCCAGTGCCTCGCTGGCCGCTTCGAGCAGGCCCGAACTACCCTCTGGCAGGCGATGAAGCATCCCCACCTGCTGGGCGCCCTGCCCCGGGAACGCGAACAGGCTGCTCATGCCGCATCCTCCTGCAGTTGCCACGGATCACTCACCAGACGCACGCCAGCCGCCGACTTGAGCAGCACCCGACGCGCCCCGCTGGCCCATTCACGCAAGGCAACCGCGCCCTGGGGCGTTTCCAGTTGCGCATCGACGCGACAGGCCGCGCCTTCCAACTGTTTCAGCAGTCGAGCGGCCTGCTCACGAGGTATCGACACAGGGGCACGCAGCAGCAGATCAAGATCGCTGCCAGCGTGCAGCACCTCGATCCCCGTCGCGAGCTGGAAACCCGTGCTGCCGGTAGGTCCCCACAGCCACTCGCGATCGTTCAACCAAGCGCTGACCTGCGATAGCGCACGCAAGGCTGGCGACGACAACTCGCCCTCCCCGCGCAGTGCTTCGGGGCTGACCCGGTGCTCGATGTCCGCCACGCGCATCTGCCAGGCAAAACGCTGCTCGCGCCCTCGCCCGCGCAGCCCGACCGCCACCCCGCCCGGCGCCAAGAGGGCCCGGCGCACAACCACCGGCTCGCCGGCCGCCAATACCGAACGCGCCCAGGCAGGCGCATCGGCAGGCAGCATGGCCGGGGTCATGCCCCAGAGCAGGTCGTGTGGGCGCGGGGCGTACATCTCAGGCCTCCTGCCATTGGCTGCGCAGGCGCTGACGCACCTCGCGCGAGGCGCTGCGATGCTCGCCGTCCAGGCGGCTGCGCAGGTCGGTGGCGTCGCCGATATCGCGTACGGCATCGATCAGGCTGGCACGGACCCGTGCCAGATCCTGGGCGGTCGGCGCCTGCGCGTTATCCACGGCAAGACGCGTGTGCAGCAACCCCAATGAGGCGTAGCTTTTCAGGTCGTAGGCCATCGGCGGCACTTCGGCGGCCAAGGCTTCCAGGTCCTCGACGCTGCGCAGGGTGATGCGCGCCGCCGCCGCCTTGCCCATGGCATGCACCATGACGCCACTGTCATCCAGCGCGATCAGGCGTTGCGCCTGGTAGCCGTGGGCAAGAAACGCCCCGGACATCGCCTTGCCCACCAGCAGCCCGATCACCGGATGCCCGGCCAGACGCGCCTGGGCGTAGGCCTCCACCGCACCGGCCAGGGCCTGGTGAATGCCCAGCGCTTCCTCACGCCGCCCGTAGGCCTGGCTGGGCACATCGATCAGCGCAACCAGCACGCGTTTCTCACCGTCGCGGTCGGCGTCCACCGCCTCGGCGACCGCCTTGGCAAGGCCCCAGCCTTCCAGCAGGCCGACTTCGCCGGTACGGGCCCGGGCAAAGGGATTGTGCACATCGGGCACCACGGCGATAAAGCGCGCCAGGCGATTGTCCAGTTCGCCATCGACCACCTGCACCGAGGCGGGAAAACCTGGCAGCGGCTCGCCGCTGGCAAGGCCCTGCAACCAGTTCTGGGCACGGTTCATCAGGCATCTCCTTGATACAGGGCACGCACGGCGGCGGCATCGAGTTGCGGGCAGTCGTCGCCCAGTTGCGCCAGGCGCTCGAGAAACCATTGATGGCGGCTGGCACGCTGCGCAGAGGGTGCGGCCAGCAACGCCAGCAACTGGCTGCGGATCGCCTCGACGTCATCGGCGACGTAGGCGTCCACCAAGCCGCTGGCGTGACGCTGCTCGCCACCGGTGAGGCTCCAGATGAAAGGCCGGTCACGCGAATCGTATTCACCAATCCCCGCTTCCTGCTCGATCACCTGTGGGCCATTGAGGCCCAGACGTGCTTCGCGGGTTACCAGCAGGTGACTGCACAGCCCGGCAGCAATGGACATGCCGCCGAAGCAGCCGACTGAACCCGCGATCACGCCAACGACCGGTTGGTGGGCGCGCAGTTCGACGATCGCGGCCTGGATCTCGGCAATCGCCGCCAGGCCCAGGTTGGCCTCCTGCAGACGCACGCCACCGGTCTCGAGCAGCAGCACGGCGCAGGTGGGGATGCCGTTACGGTTGTCTTCGGCGGCCAGTTCCAAGGCGCCGGCGATCTTCGCGCCCCCCACCTCGCCCATGCTGCCGCCCTGGAACCCGCCTTCGATGGCCGCCACCACGGCGGGACGCCCGGCGAGCTTCCCCTTGGCGATGACCACGCCGTCATCGGCCTGCGGCACAATGCCCTGGCGTGGCAGCCAGGGCGACATCAGGCGATCGAAGGGGCCGAGCAGCTCGCGGAAACTGCCCGTGTCGAGCAGGGCCCGGGCACGCTGTCGAGCGCCCAGCTCGACGAAACTGCGGCTGTGCAGCAGGCGTTCGCTATCAGTCATGGCCGATCTCCTCGAAGCCTTGTTCCAGGCGCAGGCGCACCACGCCGGGGGTGGCACCGAAATCATGGATGTCGATCTTCAGCGCAGGCAAACTGCGGCCGTCGAACAGGCGCTGGAACAACTGGCTCCAGCGGGCCTGGCTGCCGTTGACCGAGGTCACCACCTGGATGTCGAGGCTGCCGGCCTGGCCGGGCTCGATCAGCACCTCCAGGTCGCCGGAGCTGACGCAGCCGACCAGGGCGCGGCCACGGCCCGGTTGTGCGGCGGGGAATTGAAAGTTCAGGGTTTCCATGTCACAGGCTCCCGGCTTTGTCGAGGAACAGGCAGGCGGCCAGCAGATCAGCGGCACCGCCTGGAGAGGCATTGAGTTGCAGCAGGCGAGCCTCCAGGGCGCGCAGTTGACGGCGACCCGCCAAGCTGGCGCTGCCGCCTGCGTCGAGCACCGCGCGGGCTCCTTGCTGCAGGGCATCCAGACCTTGCTCGCCGGCGCGCCAGAGCACGCAGGTGTCGCTCAGCGAAGCCATGATCGCCAGCAGTGCATCCAGGCGCGCATGGGTCTCGCTGGCGCCCGCGGCGCGGCTACGCCGAAGTTGCGGCAGGCCGTGACCGGTGATCGCCGGAAAGCCTTGCTGGGCCTGCTCGCGGGCGCCACCCGCACCATAGCGGCGGCGCACCTGAATGCCGTGGCTGTCCTGTACAGGAGCGGCCGGATCGGCGATCAGCGCAAGGCGCCCGGCACGTGCGGCAAGGGTATGTGGATCGCTGCTCACCGGGCTCAGCGCCCGCGCCGCAACCAGCAGCCCCAGCGCCCAGATCGCACCCCGGTGGGTATTGACCCCGGCCGTGGTGGCAAGCATCGCTGCCTCGCCTTCACGCCCAAGGCGTCCAAGCTCTGCGCGCAGCGGCGCCGCGATCTCGCCATGGCGTTGCGCGGCCTCGGCCATCTGTCGCAAGCACGGCCACAGCGACAGCGCCGAGGCGTGCATCAAGGCCAGGTTCATGTCGCCATGGGCGCCACTGCCACGGCGGTCCACCAGCCCAGGCTTGGGCGAGAGGTCGGCCTCGTCGATCAAGGCTTCGACGGCCAGGTCGGCCAACTGATCCGGCAAGGCCAGGGGCTGTATGCAAAGTGCTTTCATCACCAGCTCCTGAAACGTGCGGGCGGGTTGTACAGCCCACCGGACCACTCCACGAGGTCGGCGATGCTGCGTGCGGCGAGCAACTCACGGCTGGCGTCGGTGCGGCGGATGCCCAGGTCTTCGGGCAAGGCCACCAAGCCTTCGCGGCGCAGGCGCTCGGTATCCTTGGGGTCATGGCGCAGGCCAATGGCGGTAACCCCGGCCACCGCCGCGATCATCTGCTGGCGCTCCTGCAGACTGCGCGCCTTGTACAGGTAGGCAATGCCCTCTTCGGTGAGCAGGTGGGTCACGTCATCGCCATAGATCATCACCGGCGCCAACGGCATGCCGGCCTTCTTCGCCACCTCGACCGCATCCAGGGTTTCGACGAAGGTGGGTTTGCCGCCCTCCTGGTAGGTCTCGACCATCTGCACCACCAGCTTGCGCCCACGTTCGAGCAGGGTTTCGGGCACGGTCATGTCCAGCCAGGCCGGGGTCGCGTGGCGCCGCCCGCGTGGGTCGTGGCCCATGTTGGGTGCGCCGCCGAAGCCGGCCAGGCGGCCACGGGTGACCGTCGAGGAATGGCCGTCGCCATCGACCTGCAAGGTGGCGCCGATGAACAGGTCCACCGCGTACTGCCCCGCCAGCTGGCACATCAGCCGGTTGGAGCGCATCGAACCGTCGCGCCCGGTGAAGAACACATCCGGACGCTGGGCGATGTAGTCTTCCATGCCCAGCTCAGTGCCGAAGCAGTGCACGCTCTGGACCCAGCCGGTCTCGATGGCCGGGATCAGCGTTGGATGAGGGTTGAGGGTCCAGTTGCGGCAGATCTTGCCCTTCAGCCCCAGCGACTCGCCGTAGGTCGGCAGGATCAGCTCGATGGCGGCGGTATTGAAGCCGATGCCGTGGTTGAGCGACTGCACCTGGTGTTTTTCATAGATGCCGCGGATCGCCATCATCGCCATGAGCACATGCACCGGCTTGATATGACGCGGGTCGCGGGTGAACAGCGGCTCGATGTAGAACGGCTGGTCGGCGACCACCACGAAGTCGATCCAAGAGGCTGGGATGTCCACCCTGGGCAGGTCGTCGACATGCTCCACCAACTGGTTGACCTGGGCGATGACGATGCCGTCGCTGAACGCCGTGGGCTCGACCAGCGCCGGGGTGTCCTCGGTGCTGGGGCCGGTGTAGAGGTTGCCATCGAGGTCGGCAGTGAAGCCTGCGACCAGCGTGACATTGGGGATCAGGTCCACCAGCAGGCGCGAATAGAGTTCGATGTAGGTGTGGATGGCACCGACTTCGAGCAGACCGTCTTCGAGCAACTGGCCGATGCGCTGGCTCTGGGGGCCGGCGAAGGAGAAATCGAGCTTGCGGGCGATGCCGCGTTCGAACAGGTCCAAGTGCTCGGCGCGGCTGACGCTGGGCATGATCAGGTGCAGGTCGTGGAGGCGGCCAGGGTCGGCCTTGGCCAGCGAGCGCGAAAGAAAGTCCGCCTGCTTCTGGTTGTTGCCTTCGAGCACCACTCGATCACCCGGGGCGATCAGCAGTTCGAGGGCCTCGACGATCCGCTCGGTGGGCAGCACCACGCCATCGGCGAGGTGACGCACCCGCTCGAGACGGCGCTGCTTTTCGGCGCGCCTTCTCGACCATTGCGGCGGTGGATTCTTCGTTGTGGTCATTGGTGACTCCACGGGTTCGCTGTCGTGGGGTGACCTTAGGCCTGCGGGGTGGGGGGCATCAATCAAGCACGGTGGTTATTCGTTACGCTGAGCGTAAAGGTTTGGCCACGAGGTGCCATCACTGCAGCCCGCGCCCACGTCAAACCCGCCTAACATTCAGATCGTGTGGCGCCAGCTTTTTTGAACTCTCCCCTCACCCGCTCCCTCAATCATTCTGAGACCCGGGAATCTCGCCGAAACCCGCCATGACCAAGCCGCCGCAGAATACCCGCGCCTGGATTGGTTTGAGTCGACTGACAGCAGGAGCTTGGCAACGATGAACGAGCGCATGATCCAGGCTGACGCGGGAACCCCTTGGAGCGAATGGCAGAAATCCGCGCATCTGGCCCGGGCCGCCTGGATTACCCCCGAACAACTGTGCCCGCCGGGCCGGCGCCTGGTGTTGGTAGCGCCGCATCCGGATGACGAGGTGCTCATGGCGGGCGGATTATTGAGTTACTTCCATGGCCGCGAGCAGGACCTCGTGCTCATCTCTGCCACCGACGGCGAAGGCAGCCACCCAGGCTCGGCTAAATGGAGCGAACGACGCCTGCGTCACCAGCGCCCGCTGGAAAGCCGCCATGCCTTGCAGCAGCTCGATCTGCGGGTCGCGGATCTGGATTGGCGACGGCTGAACCTCAAGGACGGTGCCCTGCCTCGCGATGAGGCCTTCCTGGTCAATCACTTGAGCCAGTTGCTGCAACCCGGCGACCTGCTGATGTGCCCCTGGCGCCACGACGGTCATTGCGACCATGACGCGGTGGGCCGTGCCTGCGCACAGGCCGCCCAGGCGCGTGGTGCAACGCTGGCCGAAGCGCCGATATGGGCGTGGCGCTGGTCGACGCCGGACGATCCTCGGCTACCTTGGCAACGCGCGCGTCGTATCCAGCTCGACGAAGCCAGCCTCGCGCGCAAGCGCCAGGCCATTGCTGCCCATGTCAGTCAGATGGAGGCGGATGCGGACACGCCGCCCGTGGTGCCGCAACAGCTGCTGGAATGCCTGCTGCAGCCTTTTGAGCTGGTCTTTATCTGACAGCCAACTTCTCGCAGATGCCCCTTCAGCGCCCGCGCTTGAGCGTCTCGCTCGGCAACTCGCGGAACAACTGGCGATAGCTCTCGGAAAACCGCCCCAGGTGCCAGAATGACCAACGCATCGCCACTTCCGCTACCGTCACGTCGCTGGCGCCGCGCAGCAGGTCGCGGCGCGCACCGTTGAGTCGGCGCAGACGCAGCCAATGCGCCGGGGGCATGCCGGTAAAGGCCTTGAAGGCCTCCTGCAATTGACGCAACGACACCCCGGCCACCTGCGCCAGCTCCATGAGATTGAGCGTCTCTTCCGGGCAGTCCGCCGCCCACTCGCTGACCCGCTGCATGATCGCCCGCTCTTCACCGCGCTTGCCCAATGCCTGGCCCTGCAGGCGCTGGCAAGCGTTGTCGAGGATGAACAGGCAGTCATCGAGCAGTTGCTCGGCCAAGGCCTGCCCTTCGAGTGGGCAGTCAGCCTGCGCCAGGCGTGTCAGGGTCGCGCTCAGCCAACTGCCGAACAGGGCATTCTGGCCGCTGCCCAGCGGAACCATGAACAGCCCCTGCAGACGCTCCAGATCCAGGCCGTGGCGCTGCAGGAACGGTTGGTCGAACACCACCGCCACTTCCTGGTAGTTCTCCGGGGTGATCCAGATGTTGCGGCTTTGCTCGTTGAGCAGGTACAGGCTGTTCTCGACCTGGTCGAAACAGAAGGTCAACGAACCGCTCGGCGCGCGGAAGAACTGTTCGACGCGAGTGTTCAGGCGCTCTTCGTACACCTCGACGCCATCGAGCCCCAGGCAGCGCAACTGACCGCTGAAATGCCCGGGCGACATCTGCCGGTATTGCTGCTGCCAACCGGGCGTGGCGCGAACCTGCTCGGTGACATCGGTGGTGTTGAAGGCCTGGACCTGCAAGGCGTTTTGCGTATTCACGCGGCGTCCTATATGCACTCTTTTGGTGCATTGATTGACGGAGAAAACGGATAGATAGCCCCGGGGGGCTGCGCCCAAGATAGTCCTCAGCGTGACCTGTGGGAAGTGGCTTCGTGCAACGGCGTGCAATACCAGCACACGGCGCACGGCCTGCGTACCCACCACCAAAACCCAACCAAGAGGTCTGTATGAACGCCCCCTTCGATCAGCTGTCCGCCTGGCTGAAAGAACACCGGATCACCGAAGTCGAATGCGTGGTCAGTGACCTGACCGGCATTGCCCGCGGCAAGATCGCCCCGACCAACAAGTTCCTCAACGAGCGTGGCATGCGCCTGCCCGAGAGTGTGCTGCTGCAGACCGTCACCGGCGACTTCGTCGATGACGACATCTACTACGGCCTGCTCGATCCGGCCGACATCGACATGATCTGCCGCCCCGATCCTGCGGCGGTGTACCAGATCCCTTGGGCGATCGAACCGACCGCCATCGTCATCCACGACACCTTCGACAAGCACGGCAACCCCATCGAACTGTCGCCACGCAACGTCCTGAAGAAAGTCCTCAAACTCTACGCCGACAAGGGCTGGCAGCCGATCGTTGCGCCCGAGATGGAGTTCTACCTCACCCAGCGCTGCGAAGACCCGGACCTGCCACTGCAGGCGCCACTGGGCCGTTCGGGCCGCGCCGAAAGTGGCCGACAGTCGTTCTCCATCGATGCTGCGAACGAATTCGACCCGCTGTTCGAGGACGTCTACGACTGGTGCGAAATCCAGTGCCTGGACCTGGACACGCTGATCCACGAAGACGGCCCGGCACAGATGGAGATCAACTTCCGTCACGGCGATGCCCTGGACCTGGCCGACCAGATCACCGTGTTCAAGCGCACCATGCGCGAGGCGGCGCTCAAACACAATGTCACCGCCACCTTCATGGCCAAGCCGATCACCGACGAGCCGGGCAGTGCCATGCACCTGCACCAGAGCGTGGTCGACATCGCCACCGGCAAGCCGGTGTTCGCCAATGAAGACGGCAGCATGAGCGAGCTGTTCCTGCACCACATCGGCGGCCTGCAGAAGTACATCCCCAAGGTGCTGCCGATGTTCGCGCCGAACGTCAACTCGTTCCGCCGCTTCCTGCCAGACACCTCGGCACCGGTGAACGTGGAATGGGGCGAGGAAAACCGCACCGCCGGCCTGCGCGTCCCGACCTCCAGCCCCGAGGCGATGCGGGTCGAGAACCGCCTGCCGGGCGCCGATGCCAACCCTTACCTGGCGATCGCCGCGAGCCTGCTGTGCGGCTACCTGGGCATGGTCGAGAAGATCGAGCCGAGTGCGCCGGTGCAGGGCCGCGCCTACGAGCGCCGCAACCTGCGTCTGCCGATCACCATCGAGGATGCGCTGCAGCACATGGAAGACTGCAAGGTCCTGGAAGACTACCTGGGGCGCCAGTTCGTCCAGGGCTACGTTGCGGTCAAGCGCGCCGAGCATGAGAACTTCAAGCGGGTGATCAGCTCCTGGGAGCGCGAGTTCCTGCTGCTGAGCGTCTGACCCCACGGAGGGTGCCTGCGGGAGCGGCTGGTCCC
>NZ_JABWRO010000055.1:0-32779 GCF_014268985.1 Pseudomonas sp. RW10S2
GGGCGTTGCCATCAGTTGGCGACGATATTGACCAGCTTGCCCGGTACCACGATGACCTTGCGGATGGTCAGGCCATCGATGAAGCGCAGGACATTGTCGTTGCTGCGGGCGGCGGCTTCGATTTCCTCGCGGCTGGCGGCGGCAGGCATTTCGATCTGGCCACGCAGCTTGCCGTTGACCTGCACTACCAGGGTGATGGTGTCTTGTACCAGCGCGCTTTCGTCGACGGCCGGCCAGCCAGCGTCGATCACCGCCTGGGTGTGGCCCAGTTCCTTCCACAGTGCGTGAGAGAGGTGCGGGGTGATCGGTGCCAGCAGCAGGGTGACGGCCTCCAGGCCTTCCTGCAGCAGGGCACGATCCTGTTCGCTGGCTTGCGGAGCTTTTTCCAGTACGTTCATCAGGGTCATCACCTGGGCGATGGCGGTGTTGAACTTGTGGAACTGACCCACATCGGTGCTGGCTTGCTTGATTGCAGCGTGGATGCCTCGGCGGATGACTTTCTGCGCGTCGTCCAGGGCGGCGATGTCCAGCTTGCCTGGCAGGCCTTGGGCAACATGGCCCTGGGCCAGGCGCCAGACACGGCGCAGGAAGCGGCTCGCGCCTTCGACACCGGAGTCGGACCATTCCAGGCTCATGTCGGGCGGCGAGGCGAACATCATGAACAGACGGCAGGTGTCGGCGCCGTAGGCGTCGATCATGGCTTGTGGGTCGACGCCGTTGTTCTTCGACTTCGACATCTTCTCGGTGCCGCCGATTTCCACCGGCAGGCCGTCGGTCTTCAGGCGTGCGCCGATGATCTTGGCCTTGGCATCACGCTCGACCTCGACATCGGCCGGGTTGAACCAGTCACGACCGCCGTTGCTGGCGACGCGGTAGTAGGTTTCGGCGACGACCATGCCTTGGGTCAGCAGGTTCTTGAACGGCTCGTTCGAGGTGACCAGGCCTTCGTCGCGCATCAGCTTGTGGAAGAAGCGTGCGTACAACAGGTGCAGGATGGCGTGCTCGATACCGCCGATGTACTGATCGACCGGCAGCCAGTGGTTGGCCGCTTTCGGATCGACCAGACCACCCTCGTAGTTGGGCGAGGCGTAGCGGGCGAAGTACCAGGACGATTCGACGAAGGTGTCCATGGTGTCGGTTTCGCGCTTGGCCGCAGTGCCGCATTTCGGGCAGGTGCACTCATAGAACTCGGGCATGCGCGCCAGTGGCGAACCGGCGCCGTCCGGCACCACGTTCTCCGGCAGCACGACCGGCAGTTGGTCTTCCGGCACCGGCACGTCGCCGCAGGACGGGCAATGGATGATCGGGATCGGGCAGCCCCAGTAGCGCTGACGGCTGATACCCCAGTCGCGCAGGCGGAACTGGGTGCGCGACTTGCCGAGGTCCTTGCGGATCAGCGCGGCTTCGATGGCGTCGAAGGCGCCGGCGAAGTCCAGGCCGTCGAACTCGCCGGAGTTGATCAGTTGGCCGTGCTCGCCATAGGCGGCCAGCCACTCGCTGCCGACTTCATCGCCCGCGCTGGTGCGCACCACAGCCTTGACCGGCAAGTTGTACTTGTGGGCGAACTCGAAATCGCGCTCGTCATGGGCCGGAACAGCCATTACCGCGCCATCGCCGTAGTGCATCAGCACGTAGTTGGCGACCCAGACCGGCAGTTTCTCGCCGGTGAGCGGATGCTCGACCAGCAGCGAGGTGGCCATGCCTTTCTTCTCTTGCGTGGCCATGTCGGCCTCGGCCACGCTGCCGCTCTTGCATTCGTCGATGAATGCTTGCAGCGCCGGGTTGCCCTGGGCGGCCTGGGTGGCCAGCGGGTGCTCGGCGGCGACGGCGACGTAGGTGGCGCCCATCAGGGTGTCGGGGCGCGTGGTGAAGACCTTCAGCGTGCCCTCGTGACCGATGCTCGCCTGGTCGTAGGGGAACTGCACTTCCATGCCGCGCGACTTGCCGATCCAGTTGCGCTGCATGGTCTTGACCTGCTCGGGCCAGCCCGGCAGCTCGTCGAGGCTTTCCAGCAGCTCGTCGGCGTAGTCGGTGATGCGGAAGTAGTACATCGGGATTTCGCGCTTCTCGATCAGCGCGCCCGAACGCCAGCCGCGGCCGTCGATGACCTGCTCGTTGGCCAGCACGGTCTGGTCGGCCGGGTCCCAGTTCACGGTCCCGTTCTTGCGGTAGATCACGCCTTTTTCGAACAGGCGGGTGAACAGCCACTGCTCCCACCGGTAGTAGTCCGGCTTGCAGGTGGTGACTTCACGCGACCAGTCGAAGGCCAGACCCAGGCTCTTGAGCTGGGTCTTCATGTAGTCGATGTTCTCGTAGGTCCACTTGGCCGGGGCGACGTTGTTCTTCATCGCCGCGTTTTCCGCCGGCATGCCGAAGGCATCCCAACCCATCGGCTGCAGGACATTCTTGCCCAGCATGCGCTGGTAGCGGGCAATGACGTCGCCGATGGTGTAGTTGCGCACGTGGCCCATGTGTAGCTTGCCGCTCGGGTACGGGAACATCGATAGGCAATAGTACGTATCCTTGCCTTGCTGTTCGGTGACAGCGAACGATTGTTGCTCGTCCCAGAACTTCTGGGCGGCGGCTTCTAAATCACGGGGCTGGTATTGTTCGTGCATGGCTACTTTTGCTGAAAGTGAAAGAGACCTTGTTTCCAGGCAGCGCAACCTCGCTGCGTCCGGCACTCCGGTGTCGATGAGAGTGAACGGCCTAGCATACATGAGCGTCGCGCGTCGTGGGAAACCCAGAATGCGATTGGCGCCGTGCGGGCCGTTTGTCGCGGCAGGCGGCTGCTTTTTTCAGTGCCGCTAAGCTCATCTGTGGGGGGGATATTCTTACCTTCAATGAGGTGAACGGATGGGAGAGTCGCAGCTAACCGCAATCAAACCGGAGCTATACGAACGCCTGATCGACCGACTGGGCCTGGCACTCGAAGTGGCCAGAACCTCGGTGCGATTGCGCGACGAAATGCCAGCAGAATTGGAGCTGCGCGGCCTGAGCCCCGCGGAGTTCCAGGTGATCAAGGCTTATCTGGATACGCTTCCTGAGAGCCGTTTCGCCAGTGCCGGCGCCTACCCTCAGCCGGAGTCCGGCAAGGGCAAGATCGTCTGGCTCAAGGACCGGCAGCGCCCCGCTGCAATGGACAGATCCAGAACGCAACCTTCCCGATAGCCGTTCAGGACACCAGGCCCACGTCGTTTCGTGACGCTTCTTCGATTAACCACTCTGATCGACGCCGGTCGTGCACTTGTTGCCCGGCGTCGATCCTCTTAGGCTGCACCTCTTCCATGGAGGTGCGCGCATGCCGATTCGTTTTTTCATCAAGCAATGGCTTATGCCGCCAGGCTTGCTGTTCCTGTTGCTGTTGGCGGCCTGGTGGCTGCGCAAGCGCCGCCCGCGCCTGGCCGGGTTGTGCTTTGTCATCGGGCTGGGTGGCTTGTGGCTGATGAGCCTGCCGCTGGTGGTGCAGGAGTCGGCACGGGCATTGGAAACAGAGGCGGCCCTGGGGCTGGATGAGTGGGCCGGTTTGGCCGCGCGTGCCGATGCCATCGTGATTCTCGGTGCAGGCCGGGAGCGCGGCGATCCGGCCTGGGGTGGGCAGGACCAGCCCACAGGCACGGCGCTGGAGCGCATGCGCTATGCGGCACAGTTGTCCAAGGCTTCGGGCTTGCCGGTGCTGACCACGGGTGGCCTGCACTACGGCACGCCGCCGAGCGAGGCACAATTGATGGCCGATCGGCTCAAGGCTGACTTCGGGGTGGAGGTAGCCTGGAAGGAAGAGGCCAGCCGCACGACTTGGGAAAACGCCCGTTTCAGCGCCGATGTTCTGCAGCCGTTGGGAGTGCGCCGTGTGGTGGTGGTGACCCAGGCCTGGCACATGCAGCGCTCACGCTGGAGCTTCGAGCAGGTGGGCTTCGAGGTGGTGCCGGCGCCAGTGGGGTTTCTGGGGGGCGATCATGCGCGACCGTTTGCCGGCTTGCTGCCGGAAAGCCGGGCGATCTGGCAGAGCGGGCAGTTGCTCAACGAGGCGGTGGGGCTGCTGGGATATCGACTGTTCTATTGATGTGGCGAACGCTGTGCCGGCCTCTTCCAGGGCAAGCCCGCCCCCGCAGGCACTGAGTCCTGAAGACCCTGCAGGAGCGGGCTTGCCCGCGAAAAAGCCCCTCTACAGGGCCCTGGCGATTCGCCCCGCCAGCAGCGCCCAGCCCATCAGCAGCGCGCAGACGATCGCCAATGGCCACGAGCGCCATTGCAGGTAGGGCGTGAGCTGCTGCATCGGCACCACATCACCATACAGAATCGCCTTCTGGAACTGCGGAATCTGGGTGGTGATCCTGCCGAACGGGTCGATCAGGGCCGTTACGCCATTGTTGGTGGCGCGGATCATCCAGCGCCCCGCCTCGAGCGCGCGCATCTGTGCCATCTGCAGGTGCTGCAACGGGCCGATCGAGGTGCCGAACCAGGTGTCGTTGCTGATGGTCAGCAGCAGATCGCTCTGCGCTGCCAGTCCTGCGGCGAATTCCGGGTAGACCACTTCGTAGCAGATGTACGGCGCTATCTGATAGCCCTTGGCCTGTAGCAGCGGCTGGTCTTCCGGCCCGCGGGCGAAGTCGGACATCGGCAGGTTGAAGAACTCGATCAGCCCGCGCAGCACGTCCTGCAGCGGAACGTACTCGCCAAATGGCACCAGCTTCTGCTTGAGGTAGGTGCCGTCGCCTTCGCCGGTCACGGTGATGCCGTTGTAGTAGCGGCGCTGGTGGTGCACCACTTCGCGGATCGGCACCCCGGTGATCAGCGCCGAATGACGGTCAGAAGCGAAGCTGCCCATCATGTCGATGTAGCCCTGGGCCTGGTCCTTGAGCACCGGTACCGCGGTCTCGGGCCAGACCAGCAGGTCGACCGGCTTGGAACTCAGGCTCATGTCGCGGTACAGCGCCAGTTGCGCGTTGACGTGGGCCGGATCCCATTTCAGATCCTGCTCGACGTTGCCCTGCACCGCGGCCACTTTCAGTGGCTCGCCGGCCGGTTGGGTCCAGGCGTGGTCCTTGAGGCTCAGGCCGATGCCCCAGGGGGCGACCAGCAGCAGTGCGCCCACGGCGAGGAAGGCCGGGCGTGCCCGCAAACGGTGCAGGTTGCACAGCAGTGCGGCAGACAGCGCCAGGGCGAAGGAAATCAGCCAGACACCCCCCAGCGGCGCAAGCCCCGCCAGCGGACCGTCGAGCTGGCTGTAGCCGGCATAGAGCCAGGGGAAACCGGTCAGGAACCAGCCGCGGAAGGCCTCCTGCAATAGCCACAGGGCAGCGAAGCACAGGGCATCGGCCAGCGGCGCCTCGTTACGCCGCAGCCAGCGTGCCCAAAGCCAGGCGGGCAGGGCGAAGAACCAGGCGATGGCGGCGAAGAAGGCCACCAGCAGCAGGGTCGCCAGCAACGGCGAAGCCCCGCCGTAGGTGTTGATGCTGACGTAGATCCAGCTGGTGCCGGCGCCATACAGGCCGAACCCATAGCACCAGCCGCGACCCAATGCCTGGCGCGGGCTGAGCTCGCGCAGGCCGAGGTAGAACAGCATGATCGCCAGCAGGGCGATCGGCCAGATGTCGAAGGGCGCCAGGGCCAGGGAGGTGGAGGCGCCGGCCACCATGGCCAGCAGGTTACCGGGCCAGCCGGGGCGGGTGATCCAGCGCATGTTCGTCCTTAGCGAGTGATCGGGGTCAGGCGCAGCAGGTGTATCCGGCGGCTGTCGGCATTGAGAATGCGGAAGCGATAGGCGCCGATTTCGGTGGTCTCGTTGCGCTTGGGCAGGTGGCCAAAGGCGCTCATGACCAGGCCGCCGACAGTGTCGAACTCATCGTCGGAGAACTCGCTGTCGAAGAACTCGTTGAAGTTCTCGATCGGTGTCAGCGCTTTTACCAGGAAGTCGCCGCTGGGCAGTGGCTTGATATAGCTGTCTTCCTCGACGTCGTGCTCGTCTTCGATGTCGCCGACGATCTGCTCGAGCACGTCCTCGATGGTCACCAGGCCCGCGACGCCGCCGTATTCGTCGATGACGACGGCCATGTGATTGTGGTTGGCGCGGAACTCGCGCAACAGCACATTCAGGCGCTTGGACTCCGGCACGAAGGTGGCCGGGCGCAGCAAGTCCTTGATGTTGAAGCTGTCGCCGTTCTCCTTGAGGATCAGCGGCAGCAGATCCTTGGCCAGCAGGATCCCGAGCACATCGTCATGGCTTTCACCGATCACCGGGTAGCGCGAGTGCGCGGCGTCGATCACCGCCGGCAGGAATTCGCGTGGCGACTGGCTGGCCTTGATGCTGATCATCTGCGAGCGCGGGACCATGATGTCGCGCACCTGCAAGTCAGCGACCTGGATGGCACCTTCGACGATGGTCAAAGCTTCGCTGTCGAGCAGCTTGTTCTGATGGGCTTCGCGCAGCAGCTCGAGGAGCTCCTGGCGGTTTTTCGGCTCATGGGCAAAAGCCTGGGTCAGTTTACCCAGCCAGGACTTCTGCCCGTTGCTCGATCGATCTTCGCTCATGGCGGTTTACTCGTGTTCCTTTGCAGTGATCAAGGGTTGATTGAATCGGTGTCGTCATCGGCGTACGGGTCGGGGTGACCCAGTTCGGCCAGCAATTCGCGTTCCAGGGCTTCCATTTCCTCGGCCTCATCGTCGTCGATGTGGTCGTAGCCCAGCAGGTGCAGGCAGCCGTGAATGACCAGGTGCGCCCAGTGTGCTTCCAGCGCCTTGCCTTGTTCGTTGGCTTCGCGCTCGACCACCGGCACGCAGATGACCAGGTCGCCCAGCAGCGGAATATCCAGCAGATCGTCGGGCACGTCAGCAGGGAAGGACAACACGTTGGTCGCGTAGTCCTTGTGCCGGTAGGTGTTGTTCAGCTCACGGCCCTCGGCCTCGTCGACCAGGCGGATGGTCATTTCCGAGTCGGCGCTGCGCTGGCGCAATGCCAGCTCGCACCAGCGGCGGAATGCCGCGTCGTCCGGGGCGGGACTGTCGGTGGCCCGTTGCAGATCGAGTTCAAGCATCTTTGGCGGGCGCCTCGGGCTTGGCCTGACGGGCTTCGAAGCGATCGTAGGCTTCGACGATGCGCTGCACCAGCGGATGGCGTACCACGTCCTTGGGCTGGAAGTGGGTGAAGCTGATGCCCGGGACGTCCCTGAGTACTTCGATCACGTGGGCCAGGCCCGACTTGGTGCCGCGAGGCAGGTCGACCTGGGTGATGTCGCCGGTGATCACCGCGGTCGAGCCGAAGCCGATGCGGGTGAGGAACATCTTCATCTGCTCGAGGGTAGTGTTCTGGCTTTCATCGAGAATGATGAAGCTGTTGTTCAGCGTGCGGCCGCGCATGTAGGCCAGCGGGGCGATCTCGATTACCTGGCGCTCGATCAGCTTGGCCACGTGCTCGAAACCGAGCATCTCGTAGAGTGCGTCGTACAGCGGGCGCAGGTAGGGGTCGATCTTCTGGGCCAGGTCACCGGGCAGGAAGCCGAGCTTCTCGCCGGCTTCGACCGCCGGGCGCACCAGCAGGATGCGGCGCACCTGTTCGCGCTCCAGCGCATCCACGGCACAGGCCACGGCCAGGTACGTCTTGCCGGTGCCGGCCGGGCCGATGCCGAAGTTGATGTCGTTGGCCAGGATTTCCTTGACGTAGCGCTGCTGGTTGGCCCCGCGCGGGCGGATGTTGCCCTTGCGCGTGCGCAGCGAGACGCTGACTTCGTTGACGGCGGGGTTGTCGATGTTCTCGACCGCCGACTCCTGGAGATAGAGGTGGACCGTTTCCGGCGACAGGTCGGTGGCCTTGGTCTCGCGGTAGAGACGGCGCAGCAGCTGTTCGGCAGCGGAGGTGGTCTTGGGTTCGCCGATCAGTTCGAACTGATTGCCGCGGTTGCGGATCTCGATGGCCAGGCGTTGTTCGATCAGGCGCAGGTGCTCGTCGAACTGGCCACACAAGTTGGCGAAACGGTGGGCCTCGAAAGGTTCGAGGGTGAAGCGATGGGGTTGTATGGGTGCGTTCAAGGTCGGTTCAAGGCGCTCGACGAAAGATATGAACTCAAGAATAACCCTTGAGCGACAGTGGCGAAAGATCTGAAACGATCAAGGGCAAGGCTGACAGTCTGCCAGCAAAATTTGACGGTTGGGTGATCGGATCAGGGCAGCGGCGAGAACGGCGTGCGCCCTTCGGCGCTTTGCAGCTCCAGCAGGTACTTGCGGAAGATCTGTCCGAGCACTTGCGTGGCATGCTCGAGTTCGTCGCGGGGCATCTGCTCGGTGACTTCGTCGGCCATGTCCAGGGCGTCTTCGGCGCCGTTGACCGCAGCGATCTTCAGCAGGATGTAGGCCTGGACGTTGTTGGCCTTGACCCCTTCGCCGTGGAAGAACATGCCGCCCAGACGGTACTGGGCCTGGGCGTGGCCCTGCAGCGAGGCTTTTTCGAACCAGTTCAGTGCCTTGTTCAGGTCCTTGGGGGCCTGGTTGCCGGTGTAGTAGAACTCGCCCAGTTCGTACTGCGCCTGGGCATCGCCGGATTCCGCACTTTGCGCGCAGGCTTTCAGTGCGTTCTCCAGGTCTTGCGGCTGGGCGTTGAGAGTGCAGCGGCCCGTCGCTGGAATCAGCAACGAGTTACCGCCCTCCGCCAGGGCCAGCAGGGGCTGAAGAAGCAACAGGCAGCCCAAGATGAGGGCGCGGCCGGTGCGGTTCATGGGGATCGACTTACCTCTGCAAAGCTGCGGCCAATGTCTCTGGTGGCACATTATGGGATAAGCAGCGCCAACCTTACAAAGTTTTACTCGAAATTCTGCATCGAGGGGTATTTGTGCGACTTGTGATGGGGCTCACGTTTTGCTCTGAAGCAGCCTCATCGGGGTACAACCCTGCCCGCACAGACGGTAGCAGTGGGGGTGGGCTTGTCCCGCGATGAGGCCATCAGCTGGTCACTTCAGCTTGGCAAATGCCCGCTCGGCCGCATCCAGGGTGATCTGCAGCTCTTTCTCGCCATGGGCAATGGAGGTGAAGCCTGCCTCGAACGCACTCGGTGCCAGGTACACACCGCCCTCGAGCATCAGGTGGAAGAAACGCTTGAAGCGCTCCGCGTCGCTGGCCATCACATCGTCGAAGGTGACGATGTCGTCGGCGCCGGTGAAGTACAAGCCGAACATCGCGCCCGCCTGGGTGGTGACGAACGGTACGCCGGCTGCATCGGCGCGCTGCTGCAGGCCGTCGAGCATACGGCTGGTGAAGGCGCTCAGTTCGTCGTGGAAGCCCGGGCGGCTGATCAGCTTGAGGGTGGTCAGGCCGGCGGCCATGGCCAGCGGGTTGCCCGACAGGGTGCCGGCCTGGTAGACCGGGCCGAGCGGGGCGATGCAGCCCATGATCTCGCGCTTGCCGCCGAAGCAGCCGACCGGCATGCCGCCGCCAACGATCTTGCCGAAGGTCGACAGGTCCGGGGTGATGCCGTAGTAGCCCTGGGCGCCGCCCAGCGATACGCGGAAACCGGTCATCACTTCATCGAAGATCAGCACCACACCATGCTTGTCGCACAGTGTGCGCAGGCCTTCGAGGAAGCCGGGCGCCGGCGGTACGCAGTTCATGTTTCCGGCCACCGGCTCGACGATGATGCAGGCCACTGTCTGACCAACATCGGCGAGGGTCTTCTCGACGGCTGCGATGTCGTTGAACGGCAGGGTCAGGGTGTGCTTGGCGAAGTCGGCCGGCACGCCCGCCGAGCTCGGTACGCCCTGGGTGAGCAGACCGGAACCGGCCTTGACCAGCAGGCTGTCGGAGTGGCCGTGGTAGCAGCCTTCGAACTTGATGATCGCGTCGCGACCCGTGTAGCCACGGGCCAGGCGAATGGCGCTCATGGTGGCTTCGGTGCCCGAGCTGACCATGCGCACCATCTCCATCGACGGCACGATCGAGCAGACCAGGTCGGCCATCTCGGTTTCCATGGCGGTCGGTGCGCCGTACGACAGGCCGTGCTCCAGTTGGCGGCGCACCGCGTCCAGCACGTCCGGATGGCCGTGGCCGAGGATCATCGGCCCCCAGGAGCCGACATAGTCGACGTAGCGCTTGTCGTCTTCATCGACCACATAGGCGCCTTCGGCATGCTTGAAGAACAGCGGTGTGCCGCCGACGCTCTTGAAGGCGCGCACGGGCGAGTTGACGCCGCCGGGGATGTGCTTCTGGGCTTGGGCGAACAGGGTTTCGGAACGGGACATGGGATCTTCTCTCGAAATCAGGAAGCGAACAGGGCGTTGAAGGCGCGGGCGCGGCGGGTGACTTCCTGCGCGCTGTCGGCACCGAACAGGCCGTGGATCACCGCCAGCAGGTCGGCGCCATGGGCGACCAGCGGGGCGGCGTTGTCGAGGGTGATGCCACCGATCACCGCGATCGGCAGCTTGACCTGGGCGCGGGCCTGCTCGATCAGGTCGAGGTTGGCGGCCGGGGCGCCGGGCTTGGTCAGGGAATTGAAGAAGCGGCCGAAGGCCACGTAGCTTGCGCCTTCGCTGGCGGCCTGTGCGGCCAGGTCGAGGCTGGCATGGCAGGTTGAGCCAATGATGGCTTTGCGCCCGAGCAGGGCACGGGCCGGCGTGAGTGGGCCGTCGGTCTGCCCCAGGTGCACGCCGACGCCCAGGCGCGCGGCCAGCTCGGCGTCATCGTTGATGATCAACTGGGTGCCGTAGCGCTCGCAGAGTTGCATCAGCGCCTCGGCCTCGCGCAGGCGTCGCGCCGCATCGTCACCCTTGTCGCGGTACTGCAGCAGGCAGACACCGCCTTCGAGCGCTGCCTCGACATGGGAGAGGAAACGGCCGGCGAGCAGCTGGCTGTCGGTGATCGCGTACAGGCCGCGTAGCTTCATGTGATGGCCTCGTATCAGGAGCAGAAGTCCAGGGGCAGGCGGCGTGGCACGTACTGGCCCTTGCCCAGTTGCTCGGCGTCGCGCAGCGTGCGCCAGGTGTAGTCCAGGGCACTGCGCACGGCGCTTTCGAGCTGCTCGCCCAGCGCCAGCCGGCCGGCCAGGGCGCTGGCCAGCGTGCAGCCTGAACCATGGTAGCTGCCGGGCAGGCGCTGGCAGGTCCAGGTGTGTTGCTGGCCGCTGCGGCTGTACAGGCGGTTGTGGATTTCCACCTCGTCGCCATGGCCGCCGGTAATCAGAAGATGCTCGCAGAACGGCAGAAGTTTCTCTGCGCATTCGTCGGCACTGCCGTTCGGCAGTTCGGCAAGGATGCGTGCCTCGGGCAGGTTGGGCGTGGCGATGGTAGCCCGCGGCAGCAGACGCTCGCGCAGGGCGTAGCCGACCTCGTCCTTGCCCAGGCGGCCGCCACCACCGGCACGCAGCACCGGGTCGCAGACCAGCGGCAGGTGCGGATGCGCGGCGAGGAGTTCGGCGACGGTGTCGACCATCTCGATCGAGCCGAGCATGCCCAGCTTCACCGCTGCCACGGTGGAGTCGGCCAGCACGGCATTGGCCTGGGCCAGCACCCACTCGCGGTCGAGTACGCGGAAGTCGGAAACGTTGACGGTATCCTGAACGGTCAGGGCGGTCACGGCAGGGGCGGCGTGACAGCCTTGGGCGATCAGGGCTTCGATATCTGCCTGCAGGCCGGCACCGCCACTGGGGTCGTGGCCGGAGAGACAGAGGACAACGGGGCGGGAGCTGTAGGTATTCATGGTCGGCGAGCTTACCACCAAACCCCTTTGCGCGAATCGGCGAGTGCGGCAATTTTGCTGACCAAATGGTCAGGTTGTACGTTTGGCGTTGCCTGAAATGTCCGTTCTAGAGGGCTTTCTTTGAAATTGGCAGTGGCTGCTGGACGGCTCCGAAGGCTATGCTAGAGTGCTCGGATAACTCGATTAACGGCGCTGCCGGGTTTCGTCGTCTCAAAGGGATGGGAGGCAATCACGACACAACCGCGCAGACCATGCTGGGGCTGTATGCGCTATTTGCTGATTGTGCTCTTGGGCTGCCTGCCCCTGCTCGCCGGAGCGGTCGATTTCGACGATGCTACCCGGCAACTCCCCTTGGGCAAGCTGATGCAGGTCTACGAAGACGTGGATGGCAGCACCAGCATCGACCAGGTCAGCGCGCCAGCGTTCGCATCGCGCTTTCGTACGCATACCCACGACGTGCTCAATGCCGGTTATTCGACGTCGGTGTTCTGGCTGAAGCTCGACCTGCGCCCTGTCGGTCTGCCGGCAGCGGCGCCCCGCCAATGGTTGCTGGAACTGGCGTACCCGCCGCTGGATCATCTGGAGCTCTATCTGCCTGACGGCGAGGGCAAGTGGCGCCTGGCGCAACGCACCGGCGACGCTTTACCCTACGCCAGTCGGCAGATCCTGCAGAACAACTACCTGTTCGAACTGCCGTTGCCCCGCGAGCAGACCACCACGGTCTACCTGCGCCTGCACAGCCAGGGATCGGTGCAGGCGCCGCTGACCCTCTGGTCGGCCGAGGCCTACATCGAGTCGCAGCCGGGGCGCTTCTACATACTGGGCATGATCTACGGCGTACTGCTGGTGATGCTGGTCTACAACCTGTTCATCTATCTGAGCGTGCGCGATGTCAGCTATCTCTACTACATCCTTTATATAGGTGCGTTCGGGCTGTACCAGATCTCGGTCAACGGTGCCGGGGTCGCTTACTTCTGGCCTGAAAACCCCTGGTGGACCAACGCCGCCACGCCGTTGTTCATCGGTGCGGCCGGCCTGTTCGGTTGCCAGTTCACCCGCCACTTCCTGCAGGTGCGTCGCCTCAGCCCGGGGTTCGATCGGTTGTTGTTGCTGTTGATGGCCGGGGGTGTGCTGGTGATGCTGCTGGCCGTCAGCCTGTCCTATGGCGTGGCGCTGCGCATGGCCACGGCGCTGGCGCTGGCCTTCACGGTGACTGTGTTCGCTGCCGGTGTGATGGCCTGGCGGCGCGGCGTGCGCGTTGCGCGCTGGTTCGTCATCGCCTGGACGGCGTTTCTGCTCGGCGGGTTGGTCAACACGCTAATGGTGCTGGGTTACCTGCCCAATGTGTTCCTGACCATGTACGCCAGCCAGCTCGGCGCGGCACTGGAGGTGGCGTTGCTGTCGCTGGCCCTGGCCGATCGCATCAACAGCCTGCGCGAAGAGCAGTCGCGGGCGCTGCGTGACAGCGGCCGAAAACTGGAGCAGCTCAATCAGCAACTGGCGCGCAGCAATCGGCTCAAGGATGAATTCCTCGCCACCGTCACCCACGAGTTGCGCACACCGATGAACGGCGTGATCGGTTCGCTGGAACTGATGCAGACCCTGCCCATGGGCGCCGAGCAGGCGCAATACCACCGCACGGCCGTGGGCTCGGCACAGGACATGATGGCGATGGTCGACGACATCCTGATCCTCACCGAACTCCAGGCGGGCCGTCTGCGCGCCCACGGCGCACCGTTCAGCCTTCGGCGACTGTTGCAGGAGCTGCGGGCAGGGTATGCAGGGCAGGCACTGGGCAAGGGCTTGTACCTGAGCCTGGACGTGCCTGCGGACCTGCCCGACAGCCTGGTGTGCGATGCGCAGAAACTTGCCCGCTGCCTGGCCTGCCTGGTGGACAACGGGCTGAAATTCACCCATCAGGGCGGTGTGATGATCCAGGTTCGTGGCCGCTTGATCGGGCCCGACAGCCTGGCGTTGAGTGTGACGGTCAGCGACAGCGGCATCGGCTTCGACGACCTGGACCAGGCGATCCTGTACCAGCGTTTCTTCCAGGTCGATGGCTCCATGACCCGGCGCTATGGCGGCCTGGGGATCGGTTTGTCGATCTGTCGTCAGTTGGGCGAGCTCATCGGCGCGCGCCTGTCCCATGAGTCGACGCGTGGCCTGGGCAGTCGCTTCGAACTGGTGATGACGGTGGCCGTGGCCCAGGTGCAGGTCCCTGCCGGGCAGATCGCTTCCGGACCTCGGACGCTGTAGGTCGGGTCGCCAGAATCGGCGCTTTTGCCACTTTGACTCAAGGGTAATGAGTGCTTCACTGGACCTTCCAGGCCACTTCGGATCCAGGAGCCGCCATGAACCTGCACCAGTACGCCGAAACCCACGAAGTCACCAACCAACCGCCGCCGCTCGACGGTGCCAACCTGTACCGCCTCGATGTACCGCTGCAGGAGTGGTCCAAGCGTTTCGGTGCAGGGTGGGCCGAGGCACGGATCGATGCCTATGGTGCATTGGCGGGTGGGCCGCTGATGGCAGCAGGGTTCCTGGCCAATGCCCACAAGCCCGAATTCAGCAGCCACGACCGCTATGGGCATCGCATCGACCTGGTGACCTTCCATCCGGCCTACCACGAGCTGATGCGTACTGCGGTCGAGCATGGCCTGCCCTCGCTGCCCTGGTCCGAGCCGCGCGCCGGTGCCCATGTGGCCCGGGCCTCGATGACCTACCTGCACAGCCAGGCCGAGGCCGGCACAGGCTGCCCCTTGACCATGACCTTTGCCGCCGTACCGGCATTGCGCCTGCAGCCGGAGCTGGCCGAATACTGGCTGCCCAAGGTGCTGGCGCGTGAATACGACCCACGCAACATCGGTGACCGGCACAAGGCCGGGGTGACCATCGGCATGGCCATGACCGAGAAGCAGGGCGGCACCGACGTGCGTGCCAACACCACCCGTGCTTATCCGGTCGGCATGCCCGGGCCGGGGCAGGCCTACGAGCTGGTGGGCCACAAGTGGTTCTGTTCGGCGCCGATGTGCGATGCCTTCCTGACCTTGGCGCAGACCGAAAAAGGCCTGAGTTGCTTCCTGCTGCCGCGTCATCGACCGGACGACCAGCGCAACCAGTTCTACATCCAGCGCTTGAAGAACAAACTGGGCAACGTATCGAACGCCTCCAGCGAGGTCGAGTTCCGGGGTGCCCTGGCCTGGATGATTGGCGAGGAGGGCCGCGGCGTGCCGACCATCATCGAGATGGTGGCCATGACCCGCTTCGACTGCATGGTCGGCTCCAGTGCCTTGATGCGTCAGGCCCTGACCCAGGCCGCCCACCACTGCGCGCACCGCAAGGTCGGCGGCAAGCTGCTCAGCGAGCAGCCCCTGATGCAGAACGTGCTCGCCGACCTGGCCCTGGAAAGCGAAGCAGCGCTTGCCCTGAGCCTGCGCATGGGCCAGGCGCTGGATCAGCTCGACGATCCGCAGCAGGCGCATTTCGCGCGGCTGGTCACGGCGGTGGGCAAGTACTGGATCTGCAAACGTGCCCCGGCGATGATCAACGAAGCCGCTGAATGCATGGGCGGCGCCGGTTATGTAGAGGACAGCATCCTCCCGCGGCTGTACCGCGAGGCGCCGGTCAACTCCACCTGGGAGGGCTCGGGCAATGTGCAGTGCCTTGACGTGCTGCGCGCGCTGTCCAAGGAGCCGGGCGTGCTCGACGCCCTGTTCGTCGAGCTGGGGGATGGCCATGGCGATCCTCGGCTGGCCGCGCACATCGGCAATCTCAAGGGCGCCTTTGCCGACACCAGCGACATCCAGTACCGGGCGCGGCAGTTGACCGAGGACATCGCCGTGGCGATTCAGGCCAAGCTGCTGCTCGAGGCGGGCAACGCCGCAGTGAGCGATGCGTTTATCGGCAGTCGCCTGGGCACTGGTGGTCGGGTGTATGGCGCGTTGCCGCGTGGCGTCGATGCCCAGGCCCTGGTGGCGCGGGCCACGCCGCTTTGATCGCGTTGGCCCCTTCGCGGGTAAACCCGCTCCCACAGGTACTGCGCTGTATTTGAAACCAGCGGTGAACGTGTGGGAGTGGGTTTACCCACGAAGAGACCACCGGGGATGTTTTTAGCGCCGAAGGCAGGCAAGATGGAAACCCTGCATGCCCTCGAAGACAGGAAGCCCAGCGTGAGCCAAGCGTTTGTAGTCGTTGATACCCCCGAACAGGCCGTCGATCGTCTGGCGGCCCTGCATGAACAGGCCACCGGGGCCCTCAGCCAGGCCCTCAAGCGTTACCTCAAGGACCGCACCGAACCGGACGAAGGCCAGCGCGCCCAGTTCCGCTATCCGGCGTTACGCCTCACCTACTTCAGCCAGGGCGAAGTCGCCGCTACCACGCGTGCCTATGCCAAGGTGCAGGTCGCCGGGACCTACAGCGTCACCGTTACCCAGCCGGCCGCCTTCCGCGGTTATTTGCTGGAGCAGCTACGCCCGCTGATGAACGACTACACCGTGACGGTGGAAGTAGGTGTCAGCGAGCAGAACATCCCGTATCCCTACGTGGTCGACCAGGGCGACGAACTGGCCGGCAGCGGCATCACCGCCGCGCAGCTGGCGCGGGTGTTCCCCAGCACCGACCTGTCTGCCGCCACCGACAACATTGCCGATGGCCTGTACGACTGGGAAAGCGCCGACACGCTGCCGCTGGCGCTGTTCGACGCCGCCCGTGTGGACTTCTCGCTGCGCCGCCTGGTGCATTACACCGGCAGTGACTGGCGCCACATGCAGCCGTGGATCCTGCTGACCAACTACCACCGTTATGTCGACCAGTTCATCGCCCACGGCCTCGAGCAGTTGCGCCAGGACCCGCGTTTCGTGCGCATGGTGCTGCCGGGCAATGTCGTGATCGAGAAGGGCATGGACAACGGCGAGGCCCAGGCTCTGGTGGCCGGCGTGGTCTGGCACCGCTACCAGATGCCGGCCTACCATCTGATCGCCGCCGACGGCGATGGCATCACCCTGGTCAACATCGGTGTCGGCCCGTCCAACGCCAAGAACATCACCGACCACCTGGCCGTGCTGCGTCCGCACTGCTGGCTGATGATCGGCCACTGTGGCGGCCTGCGTCAGTCGCAGACCATCGGCGACTACGTGCTGGCTCACGCCTACATGCGTCGCGACGGCATCCTCGATCGCGTGGTGCCGCCGAACATCCCGATCCCGGCCCTGGCCGAGGTGCAGTTGGCGCTGCAGGAAGCGGCGGCGCAGGTGACCGGCGAGCGCGGCGAGCAACTGAAGAAGCGCCTGCGTACCGGCACCGTGCTCACCTACGACGACCGCAACTGGGAGCTGCGCTGGGCCCAGGAGCGCCCGCTGATCAACCTGTCGCGCGCCGTCGCGGTAGACATGGAGAGCGGCACCATCGCCGCACAGGGTTATCGCCTGCGAGTGCCCTACGGCACCCTGCTGTGCGTTTCCGACAAGCCGCTGCACAGCGAGATCAAGCTGCCGGGCTCGGCGAACGCCTTCTACAACCGTGCGGTCAGCCAGCACCTGAAGATCGGCATCGCTGCCCTCGATCTGCTGCGCACCGAGCTCAACTCGCTGCACTCGCGTAAACTGCGCAGCTTCGATGAGCCGCCGTTCCGCTGAGGATCCATGCCCCTGCCACCCCGCTCCAAACCGCGCCGCCCGGCGGCGCGTCCTGTCGGCCCGCGTCGCCCGCCCAAGGCGCCGCCGGCCGAGCCGCGCCTGATTCTGTTCAACAAACCCTTCGATGTACTGACCCAGTTCAGCGACGACCAGGGGCGCGCCACGCTCAAGGACTTCATCGATATCCCGGGTATCTACCCCGCCGGGCGTCTGGACCGCGACAGCGAGGGCCTGTTGCTGCTGACCAATGACGGCGGTTTGCAGGCGCGCATCGCCGACCCGAAACACAAATTGCCCAAGACCTATTGGGTGCAGGTGGAGGGTGAGCCGAGCGAGGAGCAGTTGCGGCAATTGCGTGAGGGCGTCGAACTCAACGATGGCAAGACCTTGCCAGCCGAGGCGCGCCTGCTCGATGAGCCTGCACTGTGGCCGCGCAACCCACCGGTACGCTTTCGCAAGAGCATTCCCACGCAGTGGTTGGAGCTGGTGATCCGCGAAGGGCGCAACCGCCAGGTGCGGCGGATGACGGCGGCAGTGGGGTTGCCGACCTTGCGTCTGGTGCGGGTCAGGATCGGTAGCTGGACCCTCGATGGACTGGAGCAGGGCTGCTGGCGCGAGGTGCCGGCACGGCTGTAGGGCTGCGCTACACCCCTTCGAGAAACCCCACCACCACGCTCTTGATGATGAAGGCCAGCACCCCAAGCCCCAGCACGAAGAACAGGATCAGCGTGCCGAAGCGCCCGGCCTTGGATTTTTTCGCCAGGTCCCAGACGATGAAGCCCATGAACCCGATCAGCACGGTGACCAGGATGATCATCATCCATTCTTCGAATACGGCAGGATCCATCTTCAAGCTCCAGGCGGTTTGAAGGCCCGATCATACGCCGGGCCTGGCAGGGTTCAACGGAGGTGGGTCAATGGCATCTCGGTACTGGCCAGTACCTGGTTGAGCACGAAGCTCGAGCGCACGCTGGTGACGCCTTCGATGCGGGTCAGGCTGCCTAGTAGTAATTTCTGATAGTGGTCCATGTCCGGTACCACCACCTTGAGCTGGTAGTCGGCGTCCATCCCGGTGACCAGGCTGCACTCGAGCACCTGGGGCAGGTTGCGGATGGCGGCTTCGAAGGTTTCGAAACGTTCGGGGGTGTGGCGGTCCATGCCGATCAGCACGTAGGCGGTGAGGCTCAGGCCGAGCTTCTTGCGGTCCAGCAGGGCCACCTGGCGCGAGATATAGCCGTCGTCTTCGAGCTGCTTGACCCGCCGTGAGCAGGGCGAGGGGGACAGGCCGATGCGTTCGGCCAGTTCCTGGTTGGAGATACGTGCATCGCGCTGCAATTCGGCAAGAATGCTCAGGTCATAGCGGTCGAGCTTGCTCATCAAGAAGGCCTTTTCTGTTCGGATTGCGACGAATTATCGATCCTGAGTGAAAAATTGCGCAAGTGCTATTTATCAGAGCAATCTTCGCAATCCTCTGTCGCACCCATTCCTCTATCTTTATCAACAGAATCACTGCCCGGACTCAAGTCCACGGCGACGCGCCCTAGGCGGGCGGTCGCGGCCAGCCATCCAACCGGATCACCTGGCCCCCGGGCTGCACAGCGTCCAGAAGACACTGTGAGGTGAGCCGACGCCACAAGCGTCGAGCACGGACGACAATTCCCAAAGGGAGGCCCAACGGCCTCCCTTTTTTATTGCCCGTGTACCTGGGGGATTTCATCTGCCTGCCCCCGCCTCAGGTTAGACTGCTGCCATCAAGCGCTGTGGTTATCGAGAGGACGAGCATGAGGTCACGCATCTGGCAGTGGGCGGGTGTTGGGTTGCTGGGCATGGGCATCAGCCTCGGGGCGCTGGCCCAGGGGCCGGACGACGGACGTGGCTGGGGTGGCCAGCAGGAGTCCAATGGCCCAGGCCAGGGCAGTTCGCCGCTCAACTCCCGTGACGAAGTGCGCCAGACCCAACCTCCGCGCCAGGGCTACTATCAGGATATTCCGCGCCGCAACGGCGACAACCGCCACTGGGAAGCCGGCGGCCCGGGCCAGCGCCCTGGCGGTGATTGGCGGGGGCGGCCTGACGGCCATGGCAACGGCTGGGGACCGGGGCCGCAATACCGCCCTGGCTACACCACCGACCGTTTCCCGGACCGTTACTGGAAAGTGCCTTACCGCGGGCAGGACTATTTCTATTCAGGCGGCTACTGGTACCGCCCGCACAGTGGCGGCTACATCGTGGTGCGCCCGCCCTACGGCGTGCGGGTCAACTACCTGCCTCCCTATGCCCAGGAAGTGTGGTTGAGCGGATTGCTGTACTTCCTGGTGGCCGATACCTACTACCAGTATCAGCCCGACAGCCAGGAGTACGTGGTGGTCAATCCGTCCGCCCCTGCATATGCACCGCAACCCCAGCCCCAACCGGACAATGGTTATGACGTGGTCGCCTACCCGGCGAACGGACAGGGCCCCGAGCAGCAGGAGCAGGATCGCTACCAGTGCCATCGCTGGGCCGTCAGCCAGTCCGGGTTCGATCCGGCCACGGCCACCTATGCGCCACCGGCCAATGTGGCCAACGGCTACCGCCGTTCGCTGGCCGCTTGCCTGAGTGGTCGGGGGTACAGCGTCAACTGAGGGGGCGCGCGGCTTGGGGAGCAGAGCAAATCTGCTCCTGCCGCTAGACAGGGTCGGCGTGGACCATGACATCCGCGCGCGGATAACGCTGGCGGATCGCTTCCGACGCCTTCACGCACAGGGCATGGGCGTCATGCAGCGGCAGTGCGCCGGGCAGTTCCAGGTGCAACTGGACGAACCAATGGCTGCCTGACACCCGGGTACGCAGGTCGTGCACGCCCTTGACGCCGGGAATGGCCAGGGCCAGTTCCTGCATGCGTGCGCCGATGTCGGCGGGCAGCTCCTGGTCCATCAGGATCGAGGTGCTCTCACGGGCAATCTGCAGGGCGCTCCAGAGGATGTACAGCGCAATCCCCAAGCCGAACAGGGCATCCAGTTGTGGCCAGCCAAAGCCGGCCAGCAGCAGGGCGAGCAGGATGCTGCCGTTGAGCAGCAGGTCGGAGCGATAATGCAGCGAGTCGGCACGCACGGCAGTGGAGCCGGTGATGCGGATGACCTTGCGTTGGAACGCCAGCAGCGCGACGGTCAACACCAGCGACAGCAGCATCACCGCAATGCCCGCACCCGTGTCGCCCAGCGGCTGCGGCGTCTGCAGGCGCTCCACCGCCTGGAAACCGATCAATACCGCACTGACCGCGATGAACAGCGCCTGGGCCATACCGGCCAGGGCCTCGGCCTTGCCGTGGCCGAAACGGTGATCGTCGTCGGCCGGGCGCAAGGCGTAATGCACCGCCAGCAAGTTGAGGAAGGAGGCGACGGCGTCGAGCGCCGAATCGGTCAGGCCTGCGAGCAGGCTCACCGAGCCGCTTAGCCACCAGGCCACGGCCTTGGCCAGTACGAGAATGCCAGCCACCGTCAGCGAAGCACGGGTGGCCAGGCGCAGCAGGCGTAGATGTTCGGCCGTGGCAGTCATGCGTGGCGTGTCGTTCCGGTGTCGGTCAGGCGGCCGGGACCAGGCCGAAGGCGGCCAGTTGCTCAACGCTGCCACGATGCTGGATCAGCCGTGGATCGTTCAGCGGCAGGCGCTGGCCCAGTTCGCTTTCGAGAATAGCCTGCAGCTTGAGGTTGTCGATCTTGCCATCGGTACCGACCGCAGGCTTGAGCTTGGCCGGGTCGACCTGGGCGGTCTTGCCGCCAGGGTAGTAGATGGCGCCCGTGGCGAAGTCGACGCCGAAGGCGATCAGGCCAGGGATGACGTAGAAGAGGATGCCGATCGCGTCCATGGCGGCGACCACCGGGTCGATCTTGCCTTCGATCTGGCCACGGCGATCGGGATAGAAAAGGGTGCCGCAGGCCGTCAGCTGGGTCAGCAGGGCGGCGATGAGGGCGCCGCCGATAACGCGGGAATGGATGCGCATTTGAATCTCCGGAAAAGATGACTGCAGGAGGTCGGGCAAAAAACGCCTGCACCTGATGCTCAGACCATGACGAAGCGGCCTCGGTTCGCCGTTATACTCGCTCGTTCGTTTGAGGACCACCATGAATTCTTTACCGATCGATGCTGTCTTGCCCGCCCTGCGCCAGGCCTTGGGCCAACGCCACGAAGCTGTGCTCGAGGCGCCGCCTGGCGCGGGCAAGACCACCCGCGTGCCACTGGCCCTGCTCGACGAGCCATGGCTGGCCGGGCAGCGCATCGTCATGCTTGAGCCGCGTCGTCTCGCGGCCCGCGCTGCCGCCGAGCGCATGGCCAGCGAGTTGGGGGAAAAGGTCGGTGAGACGGTCGGCTATCGCATCCGGCTGGATAGCAAGGTCGGGCCGGATACCCGCATCGAAGTGGTTACCGAAGGCATTCTCACCCGCCGCCTGCAGGCCGATCCGGCGTTGGAGGGCGTGGGGCTGGTGATCTTCGATGAATTCCACCTGAGAAACCTCGATGCTGACCTTGCCTTGGCGCTCACGCTCAATGGTCGTGAACTGTTCCGGGACGATACGGCGCTAAAAGTGCTGCTCATGTCGGCGACTCTCGAAGGAGAAAGGCTGTCGCGCCTTCTGGAAGACGCTCCGATCATCACCAGCGAGGGGCGGATGTTCCCGGTCACGACGATCTGGGGCAAGCCGCAGCAAGCCGGCGAGTACATCGAGCCGCGAGTGATCAGCACCTGTCTCGATGCGCTGGCCGAGCAATCGGGAAGTCTGCTGGTGTTCCTGCCGGGCCAGGCTGAAATCCGTCGCGTCCTGACAGGGCTTCAGGACAGCCTCGATGCCTCCCCGTCCCTGAAGCGCAATACCTTGCTTTGCCCGTTGCATGGAGAGCTCGACCTGAACCAGCAACGGGCCGCGATCGACCCTGCGCCACCGGGCATGCGCAAAGTGGTGCTGGCCACCAACATTGCCGAGACCAGCGTCACCATCGATGGCGTGCGGGTGGTCATCGATGCCGGGCTTGAGCGTGTTCCGCGCTTCGATCCACGTAGCGGCATGACTCGTCTGGATACCCAGCGGATCTCCAGGGCCAGCGCTACCCAGCGGGCAGGGCGTGCCGGACGGCTGGAGACCGGCGTTTGCTATCGCTTGTGGTCCGAAGCGCAGCACGATCAGATGGCAGGCTTCGCCACCGCCGAAATCCAGCAGGCGGACCTGACCGGGCTGGCGCTGCAGTTGGCCAAGTGGGGTGTCCAGCCGAATGAGCTGGCGTGGCTCGATGCCCCCCCTGCGGCTGCGTACGCACAGGCCAACGACTTGCTGCGCCGCCTTGGCGCGCTCCAGGCGGACGGGCAACTGACCCGGCACGGGCAGGCGATGGCCGAGCTACCGAGCCATCCTCGAATCGCCCATCTTCTGCTGCGAGGTCACGAGCTGGGGCTGGCCGAAACCGCGTGCACTATCGCGGCCCTGCTGGGAGAGCGGGATATACAGCGTGGCGCGGGCGCTGACCTGCACAGCCGGCTGGCCATTCTCAGCGGTGAGCAACGTGCCCAGCGCGGTGAGCAGGGGGGCGCCCAGCGCGCCAGGCAACTTTCCAGGCAATATCGATCCTACCTGCGTGGCCCTGTGTCGCAAGCCGTCGCCGATCCTCATCATCCACGTTGGGTGGGCTGCCTGCTCGCGCTCGCTTATCCCGACCGTGTCGCCCAGCAGCGACGTGATGGCGGGGCCGAATATCGCCTGGCCAATGGCCGGGCAGCGATGTTCACCGAGCCGGACGCCTTGATGAAGCATACCTGGCTGGTCATCGCGGACCTGGGCAGCCGACAGGGCCAGCGGGAGGAGCGGATCTATCTGGCCGCCGACCTGGACGCGGCGCTGTTCGACACCGTCCTGAAAGAGCAGGTCCGCACGGTGGACGAGCTTGACTGGGATGAGCGAGAGGGCGCCCTGCGCGCCGAGCGACAAACCAAGGTTGGCGAGCTCGTGCTGTCGCGCACGCCCCTGGCCTCACTGAGCGATGAGGCGCGCGTGCAGGCGCTGCTTGACTATGTTCGACGCAAAGGTCTGGAGCTTCTGCCCTGGACGCCTGACCTTCGTCAGTGGCAGGCGCGTGTGGAGCTGTTGCGGGTACTGGATGAGGAGGCGGGTGTCGTCGGCCAATGGCCCGACCTGCGGGATGAGACGTTGCTGCAATCATTGGACGAATGGTTGGGCCCCTATGTCGGCAAGGTCGCCCGGCTCAGCCATTTCGCCCTGCTCGATCTGTCTTCGATCCTGCGCAATCTCCTGCCCTGGCCGCTGCCGCAGCAACTGGATGTCCAGGCACCCCAGACGATGGCGGTGCCCTCAGGATCCAGTATTCGTATCGACTACAGCGAGCGCCCACCCGTGCTTGCCGTTCGACTTCAGGAGTTGTTCGGGCAGGCCGACACGCCACGCATTGCCAACGGCAGGCAGGTGCTCAAGCTGCACCTGCTTTCCCCAGCCCGGCGCCCGGTCCAGGTGACCCAGGACCTGGCGAACTTCTGGCGCTCGACCTACCTCGAGGTGAAGAAGGATTTGAAGGGCAGGTACCCCAAGCATTTCTGGCCAGATGACCCGTTGGTCGCGCAAGCCACTGCCCGCGCCAAACCAAGGGGTACTTGAGTTAGGCGACGGTGCGTTGAGGCGTTTCAATACACGTGCAGCCAGGAGGTGCCTTCAACTGAACCCGGCACATCCACCTTATGGATCACGAACTCGGCAGGTTGGGTATCTTGAATACTCAGATAGTGCATCTTGTGCCCCTCGATTTCCGTATGTTCGCTACAGACGCCTACGCGAATGCCACGATGGCCATCTAAGATGGCAGCGCATTTAGCCGTCTGCCCAATCCAGTAGCTCGATCTTCCAGGGATAGGTTGTGCTGTTGTAGTCATAAAGTCCCAGATAACCATTTTTGCTGAAGCCCAGGTGTCCAGGGTTGTCGCCGTAACCTGTGGCCATCAGCTTGAACCAGAGGCGGTCGGGCGTTTTGGAAAGGAACTTCATCGAAAACAAGGGTGATTCACCCATGCCGCCCGCTTGAGGCCAGTTCGCTTCGTTGAACACACCCCAAGCAAGGTGTTCGTTGGGGCGACTGAAGCGTAACGGCACCTTTGCTTCGTTTTGCAACAGGTAGATTCTGGCGTTGGAGTCTTCGATGGTGGGGGCGGCAAGAACTGCCTTGATTTCTTAATTGATCATTGGTCTCTAATCTCCTGCAGAGTTGGGGGCGTGTCCGGAACGGATACACACCCTCTACTCTGCAGTTGCTTCATCGATGGCAGCAGCGTGAAAGCGTTCCTGCAAGGGCGAAGCATGTCGCGCAGGTCACTGACTGCTGGCAACCTTGTCCACGGCCTGCAGGATCACCTTGGCCACTTCGGCCGGTTGCGACTGCTGCGGCACGTGGCTGGTCTGCAGTTCGGTGGTCTGTGCCCCCAGCTTCTTGGCGAAGTCGCGTTGCAGGCCTGGATCGATCATGCGGTCCTGACCGGCCACCACGTACCAGGACGGCTTGGTGCTCCAGGCTGCGGCGCTGGTGCGCTCCTCGAAGGCCGAGGCGCGGATCGGGCCTTGGGTGGCGGTCATGATGTCAGTCTGGGCCTTGGGCAGGTCCTGGGCGAAGTCGGTAGCCATGCCTTGAGGCGTCAGGTACAGGTAGCCGTTGCTGTCGGCCGCGATCTGGCTGATGCCGGGTGGGGTCGGGTAACCCTGGGCCAGGTCCTTGCTGGCCTGGCCGGCATCGGGTGCGAATGCTGCCACATAGACCAGCCCGCGAACGTTGGCGTCGGTACCCGCCTGGCTGATCACCGTGCCGCCCCAGGAGTGGCCGACCAGGACCACGTCCCCTTGCTGGTTGTTCAGCACGCGCCGGGTGGCGGCGACGTCCTCGGCCAGCGAGGTCAGCGGGTTCTGCACCACGGTGACCTTGACGCCATGGGCCTGCAGCAGCGGTACGACCTTGGCCCAGTCCGAGCCGTCGGCAAAGGCGCCGTGGACGATGACCACCGACGGTTTGGCGGTGTCGGCGAAGCTGCTGCCCAGGGTGAAGATCGAGGCAGTCATTGCGATTGCGGTGGCAAGCTTTTTGAATTGGAACATGGCGTGGTCTCCTGTGAGTGATGGCTGTATTCTCGGCAGGATGTGCCTGTACGGGTATCGGTCGAATGACCGAGCCTCCAGTTCACTCAACTGTGGACCGCTCATGCCTGCTACCGACTACATCCCCCTGGAAGATGCCATCCTCGCCCTGTCGATGGTGGGTGACCTGAGCATGGGTCAGCCTATAGATCAGTCGCGCCGCACGGCCCGGCTGGCGCGCAGGCTCGCGCACGCCTGCATGGGCGAGGGCGACCACCTGCAGGTGGCCGCTGATGTCGCACGGTTGCGCTGGTCCGGTTGCACTGCCAACGCCGAAGATTTCACCCGCCTGCTCGGTGACGACGTGGGTGGCCGCCAAGCCATGCTTGCGCAGACCCTCGACGCCGCCGGGCAGCGGGCGATGCTGCAGACCGGGCCGCTGGCGCGCGTGCACTGCGAGGTGGCAGGCGAGGTGGCCGCGGCTCTTGGGCTGGGCGCGCCAGTGGAGCAGGGGCTGCGGCATGTGTTCGAGCATTTCGACGGTAGCGGCCGACCATACGGCCTGCGTCATCCGCAGGTGCCTGAGGTGGTCTATCAGGTGGTGCTGGCAGGTGATCTGGAGATTCTTTCGCGGGCGCGGGGTCTTGAGGCGGCGCTGGCCTGGATCGAGGGGCAGGCCGACCAGCGGTACCCGCGCAGCCTGGTGAGGGAGCTGCAGTGTCAGGCGGCGGACTGGTTGCATGACTTGCAGGAGGCTGAACAAGCGACGGTCCTGAATACAGCCTGCTCCGACGTGCCTTTGACCTTGGTTGCCGATGTCATCGACCTCAAGTTGACCTGGCTTTCGGGCTATTCGCGTGGTGCGGCTGCGCTGGTGCATGACGCCGCCGCGCTGATGGGCATGCCGGAAGCGCTGCAGGGCGTGCTAAGACAGGCGGCGCTGGTGCATGGCATCGGCCGCGCCGCGGTGCCGAACCGGGTCTGGAACCTGCCAGGTGCATTGCTTGAGGGCGACCGCGAGCAGATTCGCCTGGTGCCCTACTGGACTCAGCGCGCTTGCGCGCAGATACCGGCATTGCAGCGTGCGGGCAAGCTTGCAGCACACGCCTACGAGCGTCTCGATGGCAGTGGTTATTTTCGTGGCGTGGAGGGTGATGCCCTGGCGCCGGAGCAGCGCTTGTTGGCCGTGGCGCTCGCCTGGCAGGCGCTGCGGGCCGAGCGTCCATGGCGAGCGGCGCTTGGCCAGCAGGAGGCCGAGCAGTTGCTCAGGCAGGAGGCGCAACAGGGGCGCTTCGACCTGCAGTGTTGTGAAGCCGTGTTCGCTGCCGAACGCGGGGAGCGCAAGCTGCCGATAGCCAAAGGGGGCGGTGGCCTGTTGAGTGAACGCGAAAGCGAGGTGCTGCGTCAGATCAGCCTGGGTCACAGCAACAAGGAGGTCGCGCGGTTGCTGGGCATCAGTCCCAGTACTGTGCGCACCCATGTCGAGAGCACCTTCCGCAAGCTCGAATGCACCACGCGCGCTGCAGCAACGCTCAAGGCACTGACCCTCGGGTTGTTGTGAGCGCTGGGGTTCAGGTTGTGGGAACCACGAGGAACTCGGCGTCGTTCCCTTCGTAGGTGTTCAGGAAGTGGTAGTTGAAATTATCGAAATGGGGGGCGTCCTGCCAGGTCTTGACGCCATGCCCTTCGTGATCACGCAAACGGCAGACCCAGCCATTGGGCGCGTGCCGCAACGGTTCCAGTTTCCAGTAGTCGGTCACCTCGCTGACCTTATAGAGCCCGAGATAGCCGCCGACGCTTCGCCCAAGCCTGATCAATCCGCTCGACCTGCTGATCATGTAGTGCAGGCGGTCTTCGGTCTTGGAGTGAAGCTCGAAGTCCAGAATCAGAGAAGGTTGGTCACCTCCTGCCTGCAGCCAGTCGTCCCCCGGGACTAATCCCCAGCTGAATTTATCCGTCGTTTTGCTCCGCCTGACCGGGACGAGCACGTCCCCCTTCATCCAGTAGATCGTGGCTTTGAAGTCACGCTGTAGCTCGGTTGCGGAATCTGTTGTCATACCCATTGCATGCATCTCCTGAGGGTGCCCGCGACTGTCGGGCGTCGTTCAGGAGTGTCGATGCAATACGTTGGGCAGGGCACCGCGAACGCTTTCCAGAGCGTTGCCGTCATCCCGTGCAGCTTTCAGTTTCCCGCAGCGGCGCCGGCCTCGCTCTCCAACAGCATGAACAGGCGGTACAGCACCACGCTGCTGAACAGTTGCAGGAAGCCGCTCAGGCTGTCCAGCGCCAGTTGCGCGCCCGGCTGTGGCTCTGGGAAGGCCATCAGCAGCAGGCCATCGAGCAGCCATAGCGGCGCGAGCACCGACAGCACGCAGATCAGGATGCGCATGAAGTGCCCGGTGGTCATGCGTGCGCTCTCGCGCATCGACTGCACGACAGGCAGGCCGCGCAGCACCAGCAGGTACTCGGCGAACACCAGGTTGATCATGATCCATACGCCCGGGAAGATGAACAGCGCCAGGCCCGCCATGATCAGCAGCGAACTGATCAGGATCAGCAGGGCCAGCGCCGGCCACAACTGCACGGCGCGCGCGAACAGGTTGCGCTTGCTGATCTGCTGGCCGTTGCTGCGGGTGTCCAGGTAGAGGATCAGCGCGGCGCTGTACAACGGGTAGAACAGCAGGCTGACCAGCATGCCGTAGGCTGGCGAGGCGTCGTCACCCAGCTGGCGGTACAGCAATTGGCTGAACAGGGCTTCCAGCACCACCAGCGGCAGGCACAGCTGCAGGATGCTGGTGAAGTGGCGGCGGAAGAAGTAGAGGGAGTCGCGCAGTATCGTCAGCGGGTTCATCGGTCTATATCGCAGGAAAAAGCAGTGCGTCACTTTAGCCCAGGAGCGAGCGATGCTGAAAAAAGTTTCATCGGCCCCGTAATTGAATCCTGCCCTGGCACGCCCCATCTTTGACCTTGTCCGATGTTCCGCATGGCCCAAGAGGTAGCCCATGAACACTGAAGAACAAACCCTGATCGACGGCCTGTTCGGCCGCATCAAGCAGGCCGAGGATCCACAACAGCCGCGCGATGCCCAGGCCCAGGCGCGGATCGAGGAGCATCTGCGCCAGCAGCCGGCGGCCCCGTACTACATGGCCCAGGCGATCCTGGTGCAGGAAGCGGCGATCAAGAAGCTCGACGAGCAGAACAAGCAGCTCGAGGCCGAGCTCAGACAAGCCCGCGCCCAGGCCCAGCAAGAGGCGCCGAAGGCCAGCGGTGGCTTCCTGTCGAGCATCTTCGGCAGCAGTACGCGTAGCCCGGAGGCTCAGCGTCCGGTCGCGCCGCCCCCAACCTCCGGTTCCGGTGGCTGGCGCGAGCCTGCGCCCCAGGCCTATGCCCCGCAGCCTCAGGCGCAACCGCAACCACAAGGTTTTGCTGCGGCCCCGGCGCGCAGTGGTGCGAGCAGCTTCCTCGGGGGGGCCATGCAAACGGCTGCGGGGGTGGCGGGTGGTGTGTTGCTGGCGCAAGGCATCAGCAGTTTGTTCAGCCATAACTCGCAGCCCAACGAGGTGGTCGAGGTGATCCGCGAAGAGCCGGCCCCAGCCAGCGACAATGGTGGCTGGAATGACCAGGACAACCAGCGCCAGGTCGCTGACAACGGCGATTGGGGCAACGATCAGGGCGGCTACGTGGACAGCGACTACGACAGCGGCGGCGGTGGCTTCTTCTCGGACGATGACGACACCTTCGTCTGATGCGTCTGGCATAATCGCGTGATTCCCAGGGGCGCACTGCGCCCCTTTCGCCGTTATCCCGGGGCCACCAGGTGAAAAAGATCGCGCTGTTCGCGGATGTGCAGAACCTCTACTACACCGTGCGCCAGGCCCATGGCTGTCACTTCAACTACAGTGCCCTCTGGTCCCAGGTCAGCCGCGATGGCGACATCGTCGAGGCCGTGGCCTATGCCATCGACCGGGGTGACAGCAAGCAGCAGCAATTTCAGCAGATCCTGCGCAACCTCGGCTTCGAGGTGCGCCTCAAACCTTACATCCAGCGCAGCGACGGCTCGGCCAAGGGTGACTGGGACGTGGGCATCACCCTGGATGTGTATGAGGCCGCCGGCCGGGTCGACCAGGTCGTACTGGCCTCCGGTGATGGCGACTTCGACCAGTTGCTCGAGCGGGTGATGCTGCGCCATGGCGTCGAGACGGTGGTCTACGGCGCGCCAGGGCTTACCGCGCTGTCGTTGATTCGCGCAGCCACGCGCTATGTCCCGATCGAGGGTAATTTGCTGCTGCGTCACTGAACCGGCGCACTCATCCCTTCCTGCCATTGCCCTGCAAGTGATCCAGCGGCACCCGCCGTTCCACCGCGCTGGACAGAATGATCGACGTCTTGCTGAACCCCAGTTGCGACACCTGGTTGATCAGCGCTTCGAGCTCATGCATCGAACCCACCGCCGCCTGCATGATCACGCACGGGTCGCCCGTGACCCGATGGCATTCGGTGAGCTGGGGGATGCGCGCCAGGGCGTCATAGGCCTGCTGGTTGCCGTGGCTGGCCAGGCGCAGTTCGATGATGCACTGGATGGGCAGGCCGATCTTTTCCAGGTCGACCTTGGCGGCGTAGCCGGTGATCACTCCGCTGGCCTCGAGTTTGGCGACTCGTTCGGCCACCGCCGGCGCCGACAGGTTGACCTGGCGGGCGAGCTGGGCGTAGGTGGCGCGACCGTCTTCGAGCAGGGCGGCGAGCAGCATGCGATCGTACTTGTCCATGGGCTTCTCGGTGCGGATATGCAATCAACGGAAAAACAGGTGAATTACCGTTCATTGCAAAGTGTATGGGTCTATTAAACGTGTTTTGTAACTTATGTTTACGGGAGTGCCTTTCTAAACTAAGTCACCCGTAAACGGATTTCGAGTCTTTTGTCATGCCTGCCTCCCGTCGTTTTCCCTGGCTGCTGATCGGCGCCTTCATCGCCCTCTATCTGGTCTGGGGGTCTACCTACCTGGCCATTCGCATCGGTGTCGAATCCTGGCCGCCTTTGCTCATGGCCGGGGTGCGTTTTGTCATTGCCGGCAGCCTGTTGTATGGCTTCCTGCGCTGGCGCGGGGTGCCGGCTCCGACCTGGGCGCAATGGCGGGCGGCGGGGGCGATCGGGTTTCTGCTGCTCAGTTGCGGCAACGGTGGCGTGACCCTGGCCGAGCATGCTGGCGTGGCATCGGGCGTTGCAGCGCTGGCGGTGGCCACGGTGCCGTTGTTCACCTTGCTGTTCGGGCTGCTGTTCGGTCATCGCAATTCGCGTCTTGAATGGGCGGGGATTTTCCTCGGGCTTGCCGGTATCGGGCTGCTCAACCTCGGTTCGAACCTGCAGGCCAGCCCCATGGGGGCGGTGTTGATCCTGTTCGCAGCGGCGGCCTGGGCGTTCGGCTCGGTGTGGAGCAAGAACCTGCCCTTGCCCCAGGGCGCCATGGCCAGTGCTGCCGAGATGCTGGTGGGCGGCGCTGCGTTGTTGATCGGCAGCGCCCTGAGCGGTGAGCGCCTGACCCAGATGCCGACGGCGGCGGGCTGGGGGGCACTGGCCTACCTGATCTTCTTCGGTTCGATCGTGGCCTTCAGCTCGTACATGTACCTGCTCAAGCACGTGCGGCCGGCGGCTGCGACCAGCTACGCGTACGTCAACCCGGTGGTGGCGGTATTGCTCGGGATTGTCTTTGCCGGTGAGCAGATCGGCGCCGAGGAATGCCTGGCCATGGGGGTGATCGTCGGGGCGGTGGTGCTGATCGGGCTGCCACAGTGGCGGCGTGCGCCCCGGCAGGTGGCCTGAGGGGCCGGTGCATCCGGTGGTAGCGGTGGGCGTCAAAGCCAGCGCAACTCCAGGGGGCTTGCGGTAAACTGCCGCCTTCGCTGAACCCCCTGACGGTATCACCATGAATTTCGCCAAACTCGGCCTGATCGAACCCCTGCTGCGCACCCTGCAGCAGCGGGACTATTCCACCCCGACCCCGATCCAGGCCCAGGCCATCCCCGCCGTGCTGGCAGGGCGCGACCTGATGGCCGCTGCCCAGACCGGCACCGGCAAGACCGCCGGTTTTGCCTTGCCGGTGTTGCAACGCCTGGCGCTCGAGGGTGAGAAGGTAGCCAGCAATTCGATCCGCGCGTTGGTGCTGGTGCCCACCCGCGAGCTGGCCGAGCAGGTACACGCCAATATCCGTGAATACGCCGAGCACCTGCCGTTGAGCACCTACGCGGTGTACGGCGGCGTCAGCCTCAACCCACAGATGATGCGTCTGCGCCGTGGCGTCGACTTGCTGGTGGCGACGCCGGGCCGCCTGCTCGACCTGTTCCGCCAGAACGCGGTGAAGTTCGGCCAGGTTCAAACCTTGGTGCTCGACGAAGCCGACCGCATGCTCGACCTGGGCTTTGCCGAAGAACTGCAGGCGGTGTACGCCGCCTTGCCACGCAAGCGCCAGACCTTGCTGTTCTCGGCGACGTTCTCCGACCAGATCCGCATGCTCGCCGGCCTGGCCCTGAACGATCCGCTGAGTATCGAAGTCAGCCCGCGCAACGCCGCCGCCACCACCGTCAAGCAATGGCTGGTGCCGGTAGACAAAAAGCGCAAGGCCGACCTGTTCTGCCACCTGATGCGCAAGCAGCGCTGGAAGCAGGTGCTGGTGTTCGCCAAGACCCGCAACGGCGTCGATCAACTGGTCGAGCGGCTGCTGGCCGAGGGGATCAATGCCGATGGCATCCATGGCGATCGTCCACAGGCGACCCGCCAGCGGGCGCTGGATACCTTCAAGGCGCGTGAAGTCCAGGTGCTGGTCGCGACAGACGTCGCTGCTCGCGGCATCGATATCGACGACCTGCCGCTGGTGGTCAACCTCGACCTGCCGATCGTTGCCGAGGATTACGTGCACCGTATCGGTCGTACCGGGCGAGCGGGTAACAAGGGCGAGGCGATTTCGCTGGTGTGCGCCGACGAGGTGCAATTGCTGTCGGCGATCGAGGTCCTGATCCGCCAGACGTTGCCGCGTCATGAAGAGCCGGACTTCATCCCCGATCACCGGGTGCCGATGACCGATGCCAGCGGCCAGGTGCTGAAGAAACCGAAAAAGCCCAAGAAACCCAAAGAGAACAGTGCCAAGCGCGGGCTGGGCAAGTGGATGGACAGCTCGGAAGATTCGGCACCGACGGTCAAGCCGGTGCGCAAGGTGCCGAGTTTCAACAGCGGGCCACGCAAGCGCAAACCCTAGTGCGGGGGTTCCTGTAGGAGCGGGCTTGTCCCGCGATCGGGCGCGAAGCGGCCGTAAATCCAGCTACCGCAGTCCCTCAGGAAAAGTACGGTCGCCTGAGTTACGGCCGCTTCGCGCCCGATCGCGGGAC